>JAZRLK010000060.1:0-25564 GCA_045646805.1 Faecousia sp. | reverse complement strand
CGTGAAAGGGCGGTGTCTTAACCGCTTGACCAACGGGCCTGGTAGCGGCGACCTGACTTGAACAGGTGACAGACCGGGTATGAACCGGGTACTCTACCAACTGAGTTACGCCGCCATATTCTAAGACTGGGTCGCAGAATTAGCTTCGTTATTATATCCATAATGCAAGGATTTGTCAAGAGTAAATTTATGTTTTTTTTAACATTTTTTGGGAAATATAAAATATGGGGGTGATAATATGAAATTTGCCAAGTATTTGCTTATGTTTTGCGCCGGCGGAACAGCCTATATGCTGCTGGAACTGGCGTGGCGAGGATGGAGCCACGGAACGATGTTTATTGCCGGCGGGATCTGTTTTCTGCTTTTGGGCAGGATCAGCCGTATGCGAATTCCTGTGATCTGTAAGCCTTTGCTGGGTTCGCTGGGGATCACAGCGGTGGAGCTGGCGGCAGGCTTGCTGATCAACCGGGATTACGGCGTGTGGGATTACCGTCATCTGCCTTTTTCCTTTTTGGGGCAGATATGCTTGCAGTTTTCCCTGCTTTGGATCCCGGTAGGAGCAGGGGCAATGCTGCTGTACCGCCTGCTGGACAGAAAAATAATGAAAACCTGAACCATCTTGCGGAAAAATTTAAATTACGATACTTTATCTTGTCCCCCTCATTTATGAGGAGGACAAGATAAGAAAATTATAAACAATCATTTATTCAAAATGCTTGCTGTCAATTCTTTTGCAATGGCGAGCATATTTTCTTTGTCTGCCTTGCATACTTTGCGGTCGTATGTGAGCAGACCGTTGATCTCATCTTCCACATCGGAAACCTGGGTGTAGATTGCGGCGCACAGACCGTTTTTTACAGCGGGGATGATTCGATTTCGGTACAGGGCGAGTAAATCCCGGTTGAAGTTTTCCTGTGTTTTGCAGGCTTTGTAGCCGTATGACTTGCCGGGATTAAAAATATGCTCCGCAACGCCGTAGCAATAGCCGCCAAATTCGCTGAGTACCAAAGGCTTGTCCGATGGCTTCAACTGATGCCAGGAACCAAAATAGATATGCAGACTTTCCACATCCGTTTGGGTTCTTCGGAACCAGCCGGAAGTGGTGTCGATAAAGCGGCTGCTGTCCAATTCCCGCAGTCGATGGTACATATTATCGCTGTCAAACTGTCCCCAACCCTCATTAAAAATAGTCCAGCAGCAGATGCAGGGGTGGTTTTTTAGTTGATTCACCGTGGCGGTCATACCTTCGCAGAACCGTTTTCTGTGGTCGCTGCGGCGATGCCTTTTTCGATCATACAATTTTTGCAAACCCAGTCCGCCGGGGATGGCAGTATCCCGGAGAAAACGGTAATCGGAGTTGTTGACCATATCCTGGAACACGACCATACCCAACCGGTCGCAATCATAATAAAACTGTTCCGGCTCCACCTTTATGTGCTTGCGAAGGGTGTTGAAGCCCAGACCTTTCATAGCCAGGATATCCTCCCGGAATCCTTCAGGTGTAGCAGGGGTGAACAGACCGTCGCTCCAGTAGCCCTGATCCAAAAGCCCGTGGAAGAAATAGGGTTTTCCGTTCAGACACAGACGGGGGAAGCTATCCACCGTTTTGATTTCCAAGCTGCGCAAAGCAAAGTAGCTATCTACCCGATCCTGCTCTGTCAGCACGGTAAATTCATACAGATAGGGGTCTTCCGGACTCCAAAGACGGGGATTCTCCGGACGGATTTCTGCTTTTCCGTCTGCCAGGGGGTATTCCTTGCCATCACAGAAAATCTGTCCGGACAGGGCAGGGGTGACGGTGATTTGCGCCGTTTGTGTATTTACTTGAATATCCAGGGAAGAAATATGCACCTCCGGCACGCTTTCCAGCCAAACGGTTTGCCAGATGCCGGAAACCGGCGTGTACCACATTCCGCCCCGTTTCAGCGTTTGTTTGCCATAAGGGAAGCTTTGGTCTTTCAGGTTGTCCCAAACTCTGACGATCAGCTCATTTTCCGGCAGCAATGCGTCGGTGATATCCGCATAGAAGCTTTCATAACCGCCTTCGTGGCGGCAGAGAAAACGGCCGTTGACCAGAACTTCTGCAATCTGATCTACCGCTCCGAAATGAAGCAGAATCCGACCCTGTTGGAATCCTTCCGGCAGGGTGAATTTCTTGCGGTAAAAGAGGATGCTGCTGTCGGAAAAATGCCGGTGGATGCCGGAGAGCAGACTTTCCGGGCAAAAAGGCACCAAAATGGTGTGTTCATAAAGTTCGGGCAGGTCATTGGTATCCGAAGCGGTGAAATCCCAAAAACCGTTTAAATTATAAAAGCTGCCCCGTTTCATTTGAGGACGGGGGTATGCCTGCCAGGGTGATGTGCCCACATTCTCCCCGGCAGCAGTATATAGATCCTGAAGCATAGGATTGCGCCTCCTGTTTGATTCGATTGCGGGATTATTGTACCACACAGCAGCTTTTCGGGCAAGTATATTGGGGCTTGAAAAATAGGACAATATGAAGTATAATGTGTGAAATATGTCTGGTAGTATGCCCTTTTTGGCGGGTGCCGGGAAACCGGCGCAGAATACAAAAGAACCAAGTTCTGGTTTCAGAATTTTGACGGGAGATATTGCTATGAAAAGAAAGAAAAAATTGAGCAGTCATACCAAGGGCACAGTGCAGAGCATTGAGAGCATTTTGGAGATTGTTCTGCTTTGTGTATTATATTATGTATTTTGGCGGCAGGGGTACCATAACGATGACCTGTTCCCAAAGTACTACGGCATGGGCAAATATATGCTGGCAGGTGTCTACGGCGCCATCAGTTATCTGCTGATCCAAAATTCCGATGGTTTCCAGTTCGGTCAGCTGCGCAAGGCAGATCTTTTGGTTGCCCAGTGGATTGCTATGTTGATAGCCAATACCATTACATATTTCCAGCTTTGCCTGATTGCCAATGTGATGATCAGTCCTGTGCCTGTTTTGCTGCTGATGGCGGCAGATGTGGTGGTGGTTTCCCTTTATACGCTGCTGGTCAAGGGGCTCTACCGGCTGATGTACGCTCCTTATAATATGGTAATGATCTACGGCAGCCGCACCGCAGTGGGTATGAAGATCAAGATGGACAACCGCCGGGATAAGTACCGGGTGGATGCGTTGATTCCTGCGGATAAAGGTTTTGACTATATCTGCACAGAGATTGAAAAATACGATGCAGTGGTGCTCAACGATGTGCCTGCGGAAATGCGCAACGATATCCTTAAATATTGCTACCAGCATTCCATTCGGCTCTATGTTGTGCCCAAGATTACCGATATTATTATCCGCAACGGCGAAGATATTACAGCCTTCGATACCCCTCTGACTATGGTGGCAGGCAAGGGCCTGACGATTGGCCAGCGTTTTACCAAGCGGCTGGAGGACCTGGTGCTGAGCATACCGGCACTGCTGGTTGCATCGCCGGTTATGGCGGTGATCGCCATTGCCATCAAGCTGGAAGATGGCGGTCCTGTGTTCTACCGGCAAAAGCGTGCTACCATCGGCGGCAAGGAATTTGATATCCTCAAATTCCGCAGTATGATTGTGGACGCAGAAAAGCCGGGCATCTCCATTCCGGCAACAGGTCGGGATCCCCGGATCACCAAGGTGGGCAGAATCATTCGTGCCTGCCGGCTTGACGAATTGCCCCAGCTTCTGAACATCATCAAGGGCGATATGAGTATTGTCGGTCCCCGTCCGGAGCGGCTGGAGCATATGGAAAAATATGGCGCAGACATTCCGGAATTTTACTACCGTCTGAAGGTCAAGGGCGGCCTGACCGGCTATGCCCAGATCTACGGCAGATATAATACCAGCGCCTACGATAAGATCCGCCTGGATTTGATGTACATAGAGCATTACTCCCTGGTTCTGGACATCAAGCTGATTTTGATGACCATCCGGATTCTGTTCAGCAAAAGTTCCACCGAGGGCTTTGAAGTAACCGAGGAAAACGAGAAAAAACTGGAGCATATGCTGGAAGAAATGGAGCATCAGGGATAACGATGAAGATATTAGTTGTCAGCCAGCACTATTGGCCGGAGCCTTTTCCTTCAACGGATCTGTGCGAAGCATTGGCATCAAGAGGGCATAAGGTTCATGTAATCACCGATGTTCCCAATTATCCTATGGGTATTGTATACCCGGAATATCGCCGGGGAAAAAGACGCAAGGAGTACCGTAACGGTGTGCGGATTTATCGCACATTCACCGTAGAGCGGCGGAACAATATCCTTTTCCGGCTGCTTAACTACTATAGTTTCAGCATTTCATCTGCCCGATTTACCCGGAAGCTGAAAGCGGATTATGATGTGGTGCTGGCGATCCAGTCTTCGCCCATTATGATGGTGCGCGCAGCATTGGCCTATGCCAAGCGCTGCAACAAGAAAACAGCTTTTTATACGATGGACTTGTGGCCTGCCAGCTTAGCTGCCGGCGGCGTGGGAGAAAATTCTCCCATTTACAAGCTGTTTTTCCGGGTGTCGGAAAAGCTTTATAAAAGGGCAGACCGCATTCTGATCACTTCCCGGATGTTCCGGGGATACTTGCAGGAGAATTTCTGCATTGCCGATGAAAAAATCGGCTATTTGCCCCAGTATGCATCCGCTCAGTTCGACGGAGTTTCCCAAAGTTCTGAAAAGGACAGGGTGGATCTGATGTTTGCCGGGAATGTGGGCGCAGCCCAGAGCCTGACTACGGTGCTGGAAGCGGCGGATATTCTCCGGGATGAACCCCGTTTGCGTTTTCACATTGTGGGCGACGGCTCAGAGCTGGAAAACCTGCAGCAGTTAGCCAAAGATAAACAGCTGGATAATGTGATCTTCCACGGCAGAAAGCCCCCGGAGGAAATGCCCCGGTACTATGCCATGGCGGATGCGATGATGGTCACGCTGACAGCTGACCCCTTTATTGGAATGACTCTGCCTGCCAAGGTGCAGTCCTATATGGCAGCGGGAAAACCGATACTTGCCGCCGCCAACGGAGAGGTCCCCCAGGTGCTGAAAGACGCCGGGTGCGGCTATTGTGCGCCGGCAGAAGACGCTGCAGCCTTTGCCCAGGCGATGCGGCAATTTATGGATTGTCCCGAGAAAGAAAAGCTGGGCAAAAATGCCCGGAATTACTATCAAACCTACTTCACAAGGGAAAAATTTATCGCAAAATTGGAACAGGAGCTGGAAGCTCTGGCTCAGAAATAGAATTTGGAGGAATATAATATGTCTGTATTTTCCGGAAAAACTCTGATGATTACCGGCGGTACCGGTTCTTTCGGCAACGCCGTTCTCAACCGCTTTTTGCAAACGGATATCGGCGAGATCCGCGTATTCTCCCGGGACGAGAAAAAGCAGGACGATATGCGCCACGAATTTCAGGCAAAGATGCCCGATGTTGCCGGTAAGATCAAGTTCTTCATCGGTGATGTGCGGGATCTGGCTTCTGTGAAGAATGCTATGCACGGGGTGGACTACATTTTCCACGCCGCTGCCCTCAAGCAGGTTCCTTCCTGCGAATTTTTCCCCATGGAAGCAGTGAAAACCAATGTCATCGGCACCGACAATGTGCTGACAGCCGCCATTGATGCCGGCGTTAAGAATGTAGTGTGCCTGTCCACCGATAAGGCTGCCTATCCCGTCAACGCAATGGGTACTTCCAAGGCTATGATGGAAAAGGTTATCGTGGCAAAAAGCCGCACTGTAGCACCGGATGTGACCAAGATTTGCTGCACTCGCTACGGCAATGTTATGTGCTCCCGTGGTTCTGTAATCCCTCTGTGGATCGATCAGATTAAGGCCGGCAATCCCATCACCATCACAGAGCCTTCTATGACCCGGTTCATTATGAGCCTGGACGAAGCTGTGGATCTGGTGCTGTTTGCCTTTGAAAACGGCGTATCCGGCGATATTCTGGTTCAGAAAGCACCCGCTTGCACCATTGAAGTGCTGGCACAGGCAGTAACCGGCCTGTTTGCACCCGGTCACGAGATCCGTGTAATCGGTATTCGCCACGGCGAAAAAATGTACGAAACCCTGCTGACCAATGAAGAATGCGCCAACGCCATTGATCTGGGCGATTTCTACCGTGTTCCTTCCGATAAGCGGGATCTGAACTATGATAAGTATTTTAAAGACGGCGACAAAGAGCGCAATACGCTTACAGAGTTCAATTCCAGCAATACCCAGCTTCTGAATGTGGAGCAGGTTAAGGAAAAATTGCTGAGCCTGCAGTTCATCCGCGACCAACTGGCCGCCTGGGAATCTAAATAATTGATAATTGACAATGGATAATTGACAATTACTTTCTATGTAGTATAGGTGGAAATATTTATGAATATTTTGATTACCGGGGCTGCCGGGTTTGTGGGCAAAAATCTCACTGCTGCGCTGCAGTGCATCAAAGAGGGCAAGGACCGTACCCGTCCCAATCTCACCATTGGGGAGCTGTACTTATATGATATCGATTCTCCTGCCGAGGTGCTGGAAGAAGGCTGCCAAAAGGCTGACTTTGTATTCAATCTTGCCGGTGTGAACCGCCCCCAGAACCAGGAGGAGTTTATGCAGGGCAATTTCGGCTTTGCCTCCACCTTGCTGGATACTTTGAAAAAATATCAAAATGCCTGCCCGGTGATGCTTTCATCTTCCATCCAGGCCACTTTGGTGGGGCGTTACGCAGAGGGCGAGTACGGCAAGAGCAAAAAAGCAGGGGAGGAGCTGTTCTTCTCCTATGCCTGTGATACCGGCGCAAAAGTGCTGGTCTACCGGTTCCCCAATTTGTTCGGTAAATGGTGCCGCCCCAACTACAATAGTGCCGTGGCCACCTTCTGCAATAACATTGCAAACGATCTGCCCATTACAGTCAATGATCCTGCGGTGCAGCTGGAGCTTTTGTACATCGACGATCTGGTGGCGGAAATGCTGGATGCTTTAGAGGGCAAGGAGCACCACTGCGAATTTGACGGTGTTGACACAGTTATGCAGGAAAACGGCCGCTATTGCGCCGCGCCTGTGAGCCATAAGGTGACGCTGGGTGAGATCGTGGAGCTGCTCCATAGCTTCAAAGCCCAGCCTCAAACGCTGATGATGCCGGAGATTCCCAATGGCAGCTTTGCCAAAAAGCTGTATTCCACTTATCTTTCCTATTTGCCGGAAGAAGGTGCGATTTTTGATCTGAAAATGAATGTGGACAACCGGGGCAGCTTTACGGAACTGTTGAAAACCGAAAAATGCGGTCAGTTCAGCGTGAATATCTCCAAGCCCGGCATTACTAAGGGTCAGCACTGGCACCATACCAAGTGGGAATTTTTCATTGTGGTATCGGGTAAGGGCCTGATCCAGATGCGGAAAATCGGCTCGGAGGAGATCCGAAACTACTATGTTTCCGGCGAAAAGATCCAGGCAGTGCAGATGCTGCCCGGCTATACCCACAATATCATCAATCTTTCGGAAACGGAAGACCTGGTGACGGTGATGTGGGCAAACGAATCCTTCGACCCGGCAAGACCCGATACATTTTTTGAGGTGGTATAATTATGGAAATGAAGCTGGATTACTCCGATATTTCTTTTCAAAATAACGGCAAGCTGAAGCTGCTGATCATTGTGGGCACACGCCCGGAGATTATCCGCCTGGCTGCTGTGATCAATAAGAGCCGCCAGTATTTTGACTGCCTGCTGGCACACACCGGTCAGAACTATGACTATAACTTAAACGGCGTATTCTTCAAAGATCTGAAATTGGCAGATCCGGAAGTTTATATGAACGCCGTGGGCGACGATCTGGGCGCTACCGTTGGCAATATCATCAATTGTTCCTATAAGCTGATGGCACAGGTAAAGCCCGATGCTCTGCTGATCCTGGGCGATACCAATTCCTGCCTGTCTGCCATTGCTGCCAAGCGGCTGCATATTCCCATTTTCCATATGGAAGCAGGAAACCGCTGCAAGGATGAATGTCTGCCCGAGGAAACAAACCGCCGCATTGTGGATATCATTTCCGATGTGAACCTGGCATACTCTGAGCACGCTCGGAAGTACCTGCACGAATGCGGTCTGCCGAAAGAACGGGTGTATGTCACCGGTTCTCCTATGGCAGAGGTGCTCCACAGCAATCTGGCTGAAATTGAAGCTAGCGATGTCCACAGCCGTTTGGGTCTGACCAAGGGTAAGTATATCCTGCTGTCTGCCCACCGGGAGGAAAATATCGATACAGAAAAGAATTTCCTGTCCCTGTTTACTGCAATCAATAAGATGGCAGAAAAGTATGATATGCCCATTCTCTATTCCTGCCACCCCCGTTCCCGGAAGCGGCTGGAAGCAACCGGCTTTGTGCTCGATAGCCGTGTGCGTATGAATGAGCCCTTGGGTTTCCACGATTATAACTGCTTGCAGATGAATGCATTCTGCTGCGTTTCCGATTCCGGCACATTGCCGGAGGAGAGCAGCTTCTTCACATCCGTCGGTCATCCCTTCCCGGCAGTGTGCATCCGCACATCTACTGAGCGCCCCGAGGCATTGGATAAAGCCTGCTTTGTCCTGGCTGGTATCGATGAAAAGAGCCTTTTGCAGGCGGTAGATACCGCTGTGCAGATGAATATGGCAGGCGACTACGGCATCCCCGTTCCGGACTATGTGGAAGAAAATGTTTCCACCAAGGTGGTCAAGCTGATCCAGTCCTACACCGGCGTCGTAGACAAAATGGTCTGGAGAAAATACTAAAATGGATAGAACACCCTTAACATTAAAGGAACTTCAGCAGGTTGAGCTGGATATTATGCAGGCCTTTCACGAATTTTGCCAAAAGCACGGCCTGCGGTACTATTTGGGCGGTGGCACAGCCATCGGCGCAGTGCGCCACCAGGGTTTTATCCCCTGGGATGATGATATTGACCTGTGTATGCCCCGGCCGGATTATGAGAAATTTTTGGAATTGTGCAGCGATGGCAACCTGACGGAGAACTACCGTCTGAATAACCGGAAGCTGGATCCTACTTGCCCCTTTGCCATTACCCGGATCTATGATATTCGCACAGAAGTAACATTTTCCAATTTCCGTCTGCCCTATACCATCGGCTGCTGGATCGACATTTTCTGTCTTGACGGTGTTTCCGATGACCCGAAAAAGCAGAAGAAGCAGTTTCGCCAGATGCGCACTGTCCAGGATCTGACCATTACCTGTCTGACCAAGTTTGGTGGCAAACGCCGCTCTAAACTGCATACAATTTTGCAGTACGGCCTGCTGCCTGTGCTGCCCTTCATCCGTATGGTGGGCGCAAAGCGGTACTTAGATAAAAACGAGAAGATCTGCCGGCGGTATGATTATGAGGAAAGCAGCTTTGTGGCTGTGATCGGCGGCAGAGCAGGCGTAGGAGAGATTATGCCCAAACAAGCGATGGATCCGGCGTTTTTGACGGATTTTGAGGGGCATAAGTTCTATTTGATGGCAAATTACCACCAGTATCTGACGGGTCTTTACGGCGATTATATGAGATTGCCCCCGGAATCGGAGCGCATCTCCCGCCACGAGATCAATGTTTATTGGAAATAATTGATAATTGACAATGGACAATTGACAATGAAGCACCAGCCCTCGGCCCCCTCGTTTTGAGGGGGCTGGCAAAAATCTGTGATTTTTGACTGGGGGAGTGTAGTTCGCAATGTAGAACATTCCCTCTGTCTTTGTCTGTGGGAAATCCACCTTCCTTCAAAGAGGAAGATAAGGAGATTGATATAAAAAGGAGAATCTATGAGAAAGACAGTATTCACAAAGACATTATCTGTATGTTTGTTTTTTGCTCTCCTTTTGGGGGCTGTTGCTGTTTCTCCATTGCAGATATATGCTGATTCGTCATGGGAAATTCAGGATGAATTGGAGAAACTGGAAAAGGAGAATGAGATACTGCAGGCAGAAATTGACGAGTTGCGGGGTCAAATGAATGAAAATATCACCGAGCTAAGGGCTTTGGTGGAGCAAAAGGATCTGGTTGACCAGGAAATTGCCTTGCTGTATGAGCAGATGGAGCTTCTAAACCGTCAGATAACAGCCTGTGCAGAACTGATTGCTGACAAACAGGAAGAACTTTCTGCAGCCCAAAACAATCTGAAGGATTTACAGATCAAAAACGCCAAACGGATTCGGGCTATGGAAGAAAACGGCCAGTTATCCTACTGGACAGTACTGTCGCAGGCGAACAGCATAATGGATATGTTGGACTGCTTTGAAATGATCATCGATGTGAAACGGGCAGACGAAAGGTGTATGAAGGAACTGGAGATTGCAGCGCAAGCTGTGGATCAGGCCAAAGATACTCTCATCAAAGAGCAGGATGTTTTGCAGGAGAAAAGGGATTCTTTAGATGGTATTGAGGTTCAATTGGAAGAACGTCGCGCCGAGACGGACAAACTTCTTATTGAAATGAAGGCCAAGGGAGACGAATATGAAAAAATGATGGCGGAGCTGGAAGATCAGCACAATCAGCTGGCTCTGCAAATTTTGGAAAAGAACAGAGAATTTGATGAAGCTTTGGAACGGGAGCAGGCAGTGATGAATCCTGCTACCGGCCCCATCTACAATAATGGGTTGTACTACAAAGATGGCGTTGCTTGGATGATGCCTTGTAATTATTCTATGTTTACCAGTCCTTTCGGAATGCGAATCCATCCTATTTACGGCGTTCCCAGAATGCATGAAGGTGTAGACCTTGCTGGTCGGGAGGGGACGCCTATTGTGGCAACCCGAGCTGGTTATGTGACTGTTGCGGCCCGAAACAGTGCAGCAGGTAACTATGTATCTATCAGCCACGGTGATGGTTACGGCTCCATATATATGCATATGACCTACTATATTGTTAGTGCAGGCCAGTACGTCCAACAGGGACAGGTAATTGGCTTCATGGGAGACACAGGAGGATCAAACGGAGTACATTTGCATTTCGGTATCAGCAAAAATTATGTGTATGTAAATCCTGCGGAATATATCAATTTTCCGCTGTACGGATAATTTATAGAAAGGGGAGTAGGGCATGAAGTACATATTTTGCAGTTCCATATATGATATGGAAGACTATGAAAAACTCACTGCCAAGAGTAAGATCCCCCTTTCCTTAGCGGACCATAATTTAAACCGTAATATTATCTTAGGTCTGGACGAGGCAACCGGTGAGCCGGTAACGCTGATCAACAATGTCCAGATCCCCAGTTATCCTTCTTATCCCCGAATTTTTTTCCGAAAGAAAAAATGGTCCCATACCCCCGGGGCAGAGGATATCCATTGCGGTTTTATCAATCTGCCTGTGCTCAAACATATATCCCGATTTTATACGACCTATCGGGAAATCAAAAAGGCAGTATCAACACAGGGGACGGTTCTGTGTGTTGACGGCCAGCACACAGAACCGTCCCCTGTGTTGCTGCTTACCTATGATGTCCGGTTGGGGATTGCGTTGGCAATGAACCGGGCAAAACGGAAATTTCCCCATATCCGCACCTGCATTGTAATGCCCGATGTGCCTACGGAGGTTCTGGCTGCCAGCACCGGCGGCAAGATTTCCTTCAAGGCAAAAATGTGGGCAAAAGTGAAAATGAGATTTATTCGCCGCTTTGATTCCTATGTGTTCGTGGCAGAGCCTATGAAGGAGGTGGTGGATGTGTCGAAAAAGCCCTATACTGTGGTAGAGGGTATCTATAATAACCACCAGCCTCCTCTGGCAGAGCCTACCACCGATAAAAAGGTGATTTTTTATTCCGGCCAGCTCAATCCTGCATATGGTATGGAAAATCTGCTGGAAGCATTTATCAATCTCTATGAAGATCACAAGGATATGGAATTGTGGCTGTGCGGCAACGGGCGGCTTGTGCCGAAGATCAGAGAACTGGCGCAGAATTGCCCCGGCATTCAATTTTACGGCTATGTCAGCGGCGACCGGGTGCGGCAGCTGCAGGCAGAAGCCACGGTTCTGGTCAATCCCCGGCAAAATGTGGGCGGTCTGACCCGCTTTTCCTTCCCTTCTAAAACTATGGAATACTTAGCATCCGGGCGGCCTGTTTTGGGTTATCGGCTGGATGGAATTCCCAGAGAATATGACGATTATATCCAGTATGTAGAAGATAATTCCATAAAGGCACTGCAGGATAAACTTTTGGAGATTTGTTCACTTTCAGCGGAAAAACGCCGTGAAATTGGGGAAAAATCCCGCAAATTTATTTTGGAAAACAAAAATCCGAAAAAGCAGTGCAGCAAGATCGTAACCATATTGGAGCAGAGGTAATACTATGAAAAAGAGAAATGGTAGCGGCACATATTTGCGATTGCCTATTTATCTGACGGTGATCTATCTGATCGCATCGCTGATAATCTATGTGCTGTGTCCTTACAATTGGCCTACAAAAATGCCCGGTCTGTTTTGGACATTGAATGTGCTTTATATTGCGGCGCTGGCAGGCGGTTATTTCCTGGGTCAAAAGTGGCGTTTTAGCCTAAAACTGATGGATTGGAATCCGAAAACAGAGAAGATCCTGTATGTTGTATTGTCTGTTTTGTCCATTTTTAATTTTGTGGTGTACCTCATTTTGGTCTTCCGAAACTACGGCCTTGCTACATTGGATTTTGGCGAGCTGTTCACCCAAATGGGAAAGGGCTTGAAAAACCCGGGCTATGGCTACTATATGCATTATATGCGCCAGCAGCGGCTGGACGGAACGGATGTGGTGGGCGGAACAGCCTTTACCGTTTTCAATTTGGGCTGGTCCTTCTTGAAAATGCCCATTATCATCCTGGGTGTGCTGTATTTCAGAAAATTGAAGATCTACGGAAAGATCTTCACGGTTGCCTATTTGGCTCTGGTAGTGGTTTATTATGTATCCATCGGCACCAATATCCAGTTTTTGCATGTGATTCTTCTGGTGCTGCTGCCGGTGATTTTGGAATTGTTTGATCTGGGATACGCCGGAAAATTAACCCCCAAAAAGCTGATAAAGCCCATTTCCCTGGTGCTGGTGTGCGGCGTGCTGTTTGCCGGATATTTCGGCTATATGATCCAGAGCCGCTCCAATACCTATGGCTATGATGTAGACGAATACCAGATTGCAGGACTTTCCCCCACAGAAAAGCCGGGGGAAACAGAAGAACCGGAGGAGACGGAAAACTCCGATCAAACGGTGGAGAACCAGGTTCCGGTTGCTCCCAAGCCCACCTCTAAGCTGGAAAAGCTGTGGATGAGCGGTTCGAGCTACCTGACCCAGGGCTACTATGGTATGAGCCAGGCTCTGACTGTGGATTGGACCCCGATGTATGGTTTCGGCAACAGTATGTTCGTGGTGAATATCATCTCCGGAAATATTAAGGATATCGACCAATATACATATCAGGTGAAGCTTGAGCCCTTCGGTTGGGACTCCGATGTGCGCTGGCACTCCATTTATACCTGGATCGCCAACGATGTTTCTTTCTATGGCGTTGTGGTCGTGATGCTCCTGATTGGCTTGATTTTTGGTATGATGTTCAAAGATGCCATCGTGGGCAAAAATCCTTTTGCAAGAGCCAGCGTATTTTTCTATATTCTGATGATGCTGTTCATCCCCTGTAACAACCAGGTTGGTCAGACAGCCGATAATCTTCTGGGCTTTCTGATGCTGATCCTGCTGTGGCTGCTGTGTAAAAAACAGGAAAATAAGGCTCCCCTTTGATGGGAAGGCAAGAATTTTATGGATCGCGCGTTCAAGGATAAGAGGTAAGGGAACTATATGAGATCACGAAATCATAACAGCTTATATAATGCCCTTGCTGCGTTGGGAACCACACTGGTCAACGGACTTTTGGGCATTGTGGTGACCAAATTTGTAATTGCCCGGTTCGGCTCGGATTTCAACGGGCTCAACTCCACCGCAAACCAGATTGTCAATATCCTGCTGGTATTGGAGGGCGGCTTTACGGTAGCTTCCAATGTGGCGCTGTTTGGTCCCTTGACCCGGCAGGAAACCGATGTTGTCAATGGTGTATTGGCCGCCACCCGGCAGAAATTCCGCAAGGTTGGCCTGTTGTTTTTGGCCATCGGCATTGCCATTGCGGCGGTGTACGGCTTTGCAGCCCAAAGCCAATTGCCCTGGAAATTTATTTTCACGCTGATCGTGATGACCGTGGTTCCTGCGGCGTTTAATCTTTTCTACGCCACAACCTATCGTGTGCTTCTGCAAACCCAGCAAAAAGAATATATGATCAGCCTTTTCACCATTTTGACTGTTGGCTTGGGGCATCTTGCCAATATCGGGATGATCCTGCTGGATGGTCAAATGTGGATGGTTCGCTTCAATACTATGGTTTTCACGGTGATGAACAGCTTGCTGATCGGCTGGTACGCCAGAAGAAAAAATAAATTTCTCAATTTGAAAGTAACACCCCAGTCCCAGCTTATTCAAGGCACCGGGGATGTTATGGCGCAAAAGATCACCGGCGTAATCTACCAGGCTGCGCCTATGGTGTTTCTGACGGTATCTCCCACCGGCGGTACGGTGCTTGCCAGTGTGTACTATGTGTACAATCAGGTGCTTTTGATGCTCAAAACGCTGCTGCACAGCGTCATCGATGCTCCCCGGCATTCTTTGGGGCAGCTGATGACGGAGCGGGAAAGAAAAGATGTCTGGCCTGTTTTTGCCCAGTATGAATATCTGGCATTTTTGGCAGTGTTTGTGATCCTGACAACCTGCGGCAGCTTGATTATGCCTTTTATCGGGCTGTACACTGCGGATTTTGCCGATGCCAATTATTACGACCAGGTTATCGCCTTGATGATGGTGGTCACCGCCGTGATTGAAATGATCCATATTCCCAGTGGTCATCTGCTGAATATGGCAGGTCTGTTCCGGGTCTGCCGGAATATCCAGGTCAGTTCCTGCCTGGTGCTTGTGGCAACGATGGCAGTAGGCGGTATGATCTGGGGCGTTTACGGAATGCTCTGTGCGATTTTGCTGTGCGCGGTGCTTCTGGCAGTTTTGGAAATGGGCTATGTCCATACGAAATTTTTTGAAAGAAAACTTCCGGCTCTGCTTGGGCGTCTGCTGCCGCTGATGGTTTGCGGCGTGGCAGTTTGCTGGTTAGAAAATGCGTTTTTGCCCCCTGTAAACAGCTATTTTGCTTTTATGCTGTGGGGGGTTGTACTGGCGGCAGGCAATGCCCTTGCTGCGGCGGCAGTTGGATTCTGCTGCAATCATAAAGAATTTTGCGCCTTGTTCCGCAGGGCAGCAGGATTGCTTAAGAGGTAAAAGCTATGGTTTTTGGTGCAATTTTGGCAGGCGGTGTGGGCTCCCGTTTGGGCGCGGAGCTGCCGAAGCAGTTTTTGATGCTGGGCGATAAGCCTGTCATTGTGTATTCTTTGGAAAAATTTCTCGCCTGCGACCGAATGGACTATGTGTTCATCGGTGTGCATCCGGATTATCTGGAGCATACCAGGGCATTGGTGGAGCAGTATGTGCCCGAAAAGAAAGATCGGGTGCATATCCTCTGCGGCGGCGGCAGCCGGAATGATACTCTGCAAAATATCATTGCCGCCATTGATCTGCTGCGGCAGGATTCTGACGAGGATATTATCGTCACCCACGATGCTGCCCGCCCCTTTGTGACGATGCGGATGATCCGGGAGAATATTGACGCCGCAGCAGAAGTTGGCGCAGTCAATACGGTCTGTCCTGCTACCGATACCATCGTGATTTCCCAGGATGGCAGCACTGTCAGCGATATCCCCAACAAAGCCGTGATGTACTACGGTCACTCTCCCCAGAGTTTCCGCATCAATATGCTCAAAAATCTCTATAGCACCCTGACCCAAGAGGAAAAGGACATCCTGACCGACGCCTGCAAGATCTGCTGCCTGCGGGGGCAGCCTGTGGCGCTGGTCCGCAGCGAATATACCAATCTGAAAATTACAACCCCCGGCGATTATCTCATTGCCCAGGGATTTATTGCGGAAGGTGTAGACCGGAAGGAGTAATGCTTGTATGAATTGGAAAGCACTTGTTTTGGCGGCGGCAATTCCTGCCATATTGCTGTGCGGCTGTGAAAAACCCGAAAACCAAGAGCCCACCCAACCTGAGGAAATTGTAACAGAAGCTCCCACCCAGCCTCCCACGGAACCTGTCAACATGGAAGCGGTGGAATTTTTGAAGCTTCTGTACACTGAGGATAACGTGGAAACGGCAGTAGACTATGTGATGCTGGATCTGTTTCAGACCGATAGCGGCAATTTCTACAAGGTGGAATGGTCTGTGGATGTCAGTGAAGATCTGGTAAAGATCGTTCCCAATGAAAACGGCAGTGTTACGGTGGATGTCAATGAGCTGTGCCAGCAGGATACCCCCTATACGCTGACAGCATCTATGGCCACCGCTGAGGGTTACCGTATTACCCATAGCTGGCATTATATTCTGCCCAAGGTGCGGGATATGGTGACCATCGTGGAAGAAGCGTATGCTCTTGGCAACGGTCAGCGTTTGCCGGGGCAGTATACCCTTACCGGAACTATCAGCTCCGTCGAAAAAGCATGGAGCGAGGATTATCAGAATATCAGCGTGATCATCCGCATTGAAGGCTGCGGCAGAAAAACCGTCCGCTGCTACGGTTTGACCGGAGATGGTGCGGAAAGCCTGCGGGTGGGCGACGAAATCACCGTCAGCGGTGTTCTGAAAAAATATAACGGCCGTGTAGAATTCGACAGCGGCTGCAAACTGGAACCCTCCGAACCCGATCAAATCCCAAATAATTGATAAAAACTCTGTAAGAGAGGGGCAGTGCCCCTCTCTTTTTTTGAATTTTTGCTGAAATCTTGACAAAAAAGGTTTAATGTGTTAAACTTTAAAATAGGTTTAACGCATTAAACTATAGACAGGAGGATGGGAAAATGGAAATTCCCAAGATTTTTGACAGTGAATACCGTTTCTGCCTGATATTGTGGGAGAATGAACCCATCAACAGCACCCGTTTGGTGGAACTTTGCAAGCAGCAATTAGGCTGGTCAAAGGCAACCACATATACTGTGATTCGCCGTCTGGCGGAACGGGGCGTAGTAAAAAATGATAATGCCGTGGTCAGTACCCTGCTGACCAAAGAGCAGGTGCAGCAGGCACAGATGAAGGAAATGATGGAAAAAACCTTCGAAGATTCTATTCCTGCTTTTATTGCCGCTTTTGGCAGCTGCAGGAAACTGACTAAAGAAGAGATTAGCCAACTTGAGGAGCTGATCAACAGCTATCAGGAGTGAGCGATATGGAAAATATTTTTTTGCTGTATTTGCAAGCCGGTCTGCTGGGCAGCTGTTTGATTTTGGTGGTTCTTGCCCTCCGGCTGATTCTAAGAAAAGCACCAAAAAATATTCTTTGCGTACTATGGATGGTGGTGATGATCCGTTTGCTGCTGCCCTTTCAGATCGAAAGCCGGCTCAGTATGCAGCCCGCGGAGATTCTGCACGTTGTTCCTACCCAGAGTCAGCAGATCTGCTTGCCCCAAAGCGTACCTGCTGTGCAAGCACCACCTGTAGAAGAGAAAATTACGCCTGTGGATGTGGCAACAGTTATTTGGGCCTGCGGAGCAGGGGGGATGTTCCTGTATGCGGTCGGTTCGTATCTGTATTTGCGCTGCAAAGTGCTCAAAAGAGCGAAAGAATGTGATGGTGTATGGCTCAACGAGAGTATCGACAACGCCTTTCTGTTGGGGTATTTCCACCCCAGGATCATCCTGCCCGCCAGGTTGAAAGGCGCAGAACGGGAGCTTGTGCTGGCCCACGAAAGGGCGCACCTAAGCCGTGGGGATAACTGGTGGAAGCTTTTGGGTTACATCGGGATTGTGTTGCATTGGTATAATCCTTTGGTGTGGCTGGGGTACATTCTGATGAGCCGGGATATTGAGTTTGCCTGCGATCAGCGGGTGATCCGAGATATGGACTTGCAAGACAGGAAGGCCTACTCCATGGTGTTGCTGAACAGCGGCACGATGGGATTTGGCTATACATCCATTCCTGTTTCCTTTGCGGAGGTCAGCCTGAAAAAGAGAATCAAAAATGTACTTAACTACCGAAAATCTGCCTTTTGGATTACCGGCATCGCTGTTTTGGCAGTGGCGATTGCCGCAGTGTGTTTTCTGACCATACCTCAGTCGCCGGAAGAGCCTGTGAATCCGGCAGAGCCATCCTTGGAGCAGATTACAGAGCCGGATATTTTGGAAGAAGAAACGACCGAACCCATTACCGAACCGGCAACAGAACCGATAACAGAACCGGCAACCGAACCCATTACCGAGCCTATCACGGAACCGGTCACACAACCCGCTACAGAACCGACTGCTCCGCCCCTGTCAGAGCCGGTAGTGGAAGAGACAATCTCACAGCCGCCGGTAGAACAACTCCCGTCAGAACCGGTGGAGGAAGATGTGGAAATATATGACCCCTATCATTTGGCGCCTTGGGATCAAAAATTCACAGCCTATGCAGCCGCCTGTGGTTTTCAAACAATGGAAAGCTATCCCAATACCGATGTGAAATGTTTTTCTTTTTATATGGCACCGAAATTTGGCGATTCCCGTTTTGAACAAGATTTTTATTCTGCTGGCTGCCAGGCGGTGGATAAGGCCTATCAGTACTGCAAGGAAAACAATGCCATCGTGGAAAACTCCCTGGTATGGGTGGAAATATCCTATAATGCTGTAGTGGGTTATTGCAATGTATGGGTGTATTGCGCAGCGGCTTACTAAAAGGAGGACAAAATGAGAAAGCTTTTATGTTTTCTGCTGGCGATGGTGATCAGCATTGCCTGCTTTACCGGTATTGTATCTGTCAGTGCAGAGAATGAAATCTTGCAGGATGAGACTGCAGAAGAACCAACACAAGAACCTACAGAGGAACCTACAGAGGAACCTACAGAAGAACCAACACAAGAACCTACAGAAGAGCCAACAGAAGAACCCACGGAAGCAGACCCCCCGGAAGAAACCTGGAAGGAAAACATTGTATATACCTTTGAAAACGGTGTTCTGACCATTTCCGGTCATGGTGCTATGAGCCAAGACTATACTTATCCCTGGGAAAAATATGGAGATAAGATCACAGCAGTGGTTGTGGAATACGGTGTAACGGAAATTGCTCGTGGTGCTTTTTCAGATCTGAGATGTCTTACAACGGTGTCATTGCCATCTTCTGTGTGGAAGATCGATACTTATGCATTTTCCGGTTGCAGCAGATTGTCCTCTATCACCATTCCGGATAGTGTTACCACTATGGGAGGGTCAATATTCAGTTCTTGCTATCTGCTGCGATCTGTTACGCTTAGTAAAAATCTTACGACATTAGGAGGAAATGTTTTTTCTGGGTGCAGCAGTCTGACAAGCGTTACCTTCCCGGACAGCCTTTCCTCCATTAGCGGCTATATGTTCTCTCGGTGCAGCAAAATCCAAAGCATTACCATTGGTGCCGGTGTGTCCTCCATTGAATCCACCGCATTCTGGGGTTGCACAAGCCTGCCTGCTTTCAACATCAGCCCCTCCAATCCCTATTTCACAACAGACCGGGGTGTGATCTATAATAAGGATAAGACTGTTCTGATCCAAATGCCTCAGGGCTTTCAGGGCAGCTACAGTATTCTGCCCGGTACTACCAAAGTGCAGGCATACGCATGCTATGAATGTACAGGCTTGACCGCTTTGACGATACCCAGCAGTGTGCGGACGCTTGACAAGTATTCTTTTTATTGGTGTAGCGGTTTGCGGTCAGTGTCCATAGCCCACGGGTTGCAAACCATTGGATCGGATAGCTTTGACAGATGCAAGGCTTTGCAGGAGATCACCTTCCCGTCAAGCCTCACATCCATAGGTATGTCCGCTTTTTCCTATTGCACATCTCTGTCAAAGATAACCTTTACCGGCATTGCGCCAAAAATCGGAAGCAGTGCATTTCGCGGTGTAACGGCCACAGCGTATTATCCTGGCAACCTGGCAGGCTGGAAAGATACCGCAACGTATGAAAACGGCAACCATATAGACTGGGTCCCGGTTTACAATCCCTGCGCCGGCAAACATACGGAGGTGCGGGTCAGTGCTATTGCACCTACCTGCACGCAAACCGGTTTGACTGCGGGAAAGAAATGCTCCAAATGCGGCATTATGACCCAGGAACAGCGGGTGACCCCGGCTACCGGTCACAGTTTTACCGGCCCGTGGATGCAGGTTGTTGCGCCTACTGAGACGACAGAGGGTCTGGCAAGAAGAAATTGCACAAAGTGCGGACTTGGTGAGGAAAAAACCATCCCGGTTTTAAACAGTGAGCAGACCCAGCCGGAGCAAACCCAGCCGGTTCAAACGGAGCCGGAGGAAACAAACGCCCAGAGTAAACCTGCTGAACCCACACAGGGTCAGCCGGAGGTGCAAGAAACCGAACCGGAGCAAACCCAGCCGGAACAGACGGTTGCCGGAGAGGAAACGGAACCGGAGTTCACGATGGCGGAGGAAGAGACTTCTCCATCCCAGCCTCAGGAACCCACAACGCCCGGGGAGGAAGAACAGAATAATCCCGATGATGCCGGGACAAATCCGAAGAAAGTAATCTTCCTGGTTCTGGCGGCAGTTGTGGCAGTTGGCTCGCTGGTTGCCATTTTCCTGATTAAACGGGAAAAATTATAAAAATCAGAATTCAAAAGAAGAACCGGCTCAAGTATCCCAGCGGACACTTGAGCCGGTTGTCTGTTTCTTGACGAAATGAGGTTTTTGTAGTACAATGAAGACGACTATATGCTTTTTATGTTGCTTATCATCTGCGATAAATGAATTGAGGAATTGTCCTCTGAAAGGATATGGGTATGTCGCAAAACGTTTTAGACAGAGAAACACCAGTCGTTTCCCGGTTAAAGCAAAGTGCTGTGATCCGCAGGGTCGGTCTGTTTATGGATTCACCCTGGTTCGTGGCACTGGTCTGCGTTTTGATATTGGTTTCCAATCTCTTTGGCGCAGAGCTGATCGTATATCCGGTGCTTTTGCTGTTTGGTATTTATATGGCGGCTTTTGGCAGGGACTTTTTGCCCTTGGTGCCCATAGCGGCCAGCTGTTATATGGCGCCCTCCCTCCAAAACAATCCGGGAAGAAATCCGGATTCCGTTTTGTACCCGGAAAATGGCGGCATATTTTTGCTGATCAGTTTTCTGATCTTTGCGGTTGCGGTAGTGATCCGGCTGTCTTTTGACCGGCAGCTGGGCGGAAAGCGGTTCTGGAAATGCCGGCGGAAGCTTTTGCCCGGTATGCTGATTTTAGGCTGCGGCTACTTACTGGCAGGCGCCTTCAGCGGCCGTTATTTTGAAAACGGCATAGCCAATATGGCTTTTGCTGCCTTGCAGTTTATCAGTGTGACGGCAATGTACTGGTTCTTCACCGGCGCAATCAAATGGGAAAAAGTCCGCAGCGACTATTTCCTCTGGATCGGTTTGGGAATCGGTCTGTTGGTCTGCGGCGAGATTATCGGTATTTTGATTGAAAATAAAGTCATCGTAGATTATAAGATCCAAACGCCGCTGATTTTCTCCGGCTGGGGCAATGCCAAT
The DNA here is from genome assembly GCA_045646805.1 of Faecousia sp. GTDB lineage: Bacteria > Bacillota > Clostridia > Oscillospirales > Oscillospiraceae > Faecousia. The sequence continues at coordinate 3,992 of JAZRLK010000060.1, read as the reverse complement.
AATATCGGCTGTATGGCGGCGATGATGATTCCCTGCGCAATTGGTCTTGCCCGGCGTACCGGCAAGGTCTGCCTGTTTTGCCTGTTGGGATTGGTTATTGTGGTCTGCACCTGCCTGACCTGCTCCCGTACTTCTATGGCGGTAGCTGTGGCGATTTATGGACTGAGTGTGCTGGTTTCCTTGTGTGACCGCCGGTATAGAAAAAAATTCCTGATTTTCCACGGTATTGCGGCATTGGTGCTGATTGCTGCCATGGTGATCTTCTTCGGTCAGCTGAAAACGCTGTTTGCGGAGCTGGTGGAACGGGGCTTAAATCCCCGTATGCGGGATATCATATATCCGGAAGGACTTCGGACATTCCTGAAAAATCCCGTCTTTGGAGAAGGCTTCTATCCCAGTACCGACAAAATTTACGAATGGTCCGACCAGGAACGGCTGAAGGCAGTTTTGCCCGCCCGGTGGCACAATACGGTGATCCAACTATTAGCAAGCTGCGGTATTGTGGGCCTACTGTGCTATAGCTTCCATCGCCTGCAAACGGTGGGACTATTCTGGCAGAAGCGGAAAACCTTAACTCTCTATATTGGTTTTAGCTTAATGGCGATGCTGCTTATGAGCCTGTTGGACTGCCATTTCTTTAATATCGGACCGACTTTGGTATACTCCATTGGTCTGGCGTTTGCGGAAAAAACAGAGTAGGAGAAATTCTTATGAGTGAAAAACTTGTCAGAAAATACGGCCTGTTTACAGCCATTTGTATGGTAGTAGGCATCGTGATTGGCTCCGGTGTGTTCTTTAAGGCCCGGGATATCCTGTTTCTCACCCGTGGTGATCTGCCAACGGGAGTTGCGGCGTGGCTGATTGGCGGCGTGATTATGCTGGTGAGCTTGCTGACATTTTCCTTTATGGGGCAGAAATACGAACGGGTCAACGGCCTTGTGGACTATGCAGAAGCCACGGTTGGCCCGAAATACGGCTATCTGATGGGATGGTTTGTGGGTGTCATCTATTTCCCTGCTATGAACGGCGTGTTGGTCTGGGTTTCGGCAATGTACACCATGATCTTTATTACCTCTGCATTCCCCGGATTTTTGGGGGAGGGCGTGGACGTGGTTGCCGGTGCGCCTACCATTGCGCTGACGCTGTTTTATATGTGTATGCTGTATGGATTGAATACCCTGTCGCCTAAGCTGGCAGGTAAATTCCAGACTACTACAACGGTGATCAAAATGATTCCGCTGGTTCTGATGGCGGTGGTGGGAATTGCGGCAGGTCTTATTGGAGGTATGCTGCAAACCAACTTTACCACTCCCACTATTATGATAAACAGTTATAATCCCGGGGATGATGCGCCGCTGCTGGCTTCCGTGTGCGCTACTGCCTTTGCCTATGAGGGCTGGATCATCGCAACCAGTATCAATTCGGAAATTAAGGATTCTAAGAAAAATCTGCCCCGGGCGCTGATCGCCGGCGGTTTGATCATTGTGGCGGTGTACCTGCTGTACTTTGTGGGTGTGGCAGGCGGCGCAACCAAAGAAGAACTGTTGGCATACGGCGCTGCCCGGGCATTTACCAATTTGTTTGGCAATGTTTTCGGCAATATACTCAATTTGTTCGTGGCGATTTCCTGTTTGGGAACGACCAATGGTTTGATGCTGGGCTGCACCCGGTGTATGTACTCTCTGGCAAGCCGGGGCCGTGGCCCTGCACCTATGACCTACTCCCAGGTGGACAGAAAAACCAATGTGCCCGGAAATTCCGGCATTTTTGCGCTGATGGTCAGCACGGCGTGGTTTTTGTACTACTATGTAACCAATATTTCCGGCATTTGGACAGGAATTTTTGCCTTTGATTCCTCGGAACTGCCAATTATTACGCTTTACCTGATGTATCTGCCTATGCTGATCCAATGGATGCGGAAAGAAACCGATCAAAATTTCCTGCGCCGTTTTCTGATGCCGGGACTGTCCCTGTGCGGTTGCCTGTTTATGCTTTTTGCCAGCGTGCGGGCGCATAAAACGGACTGTTTGTGGTATTTGATCGTGTTTGCTGTGATTATGATTATCGGTGCATTGTCAGATCAGAAAAAGAAGTAAAGGAAGGCTGTTTATGGAAAAAATCACAAGCTTTACCATCGACCATATCAAATTGCAGCCGGGTCTGTATGTGTCCCGTAAGGATGCCGTGGGTGCAGAAACTGTCACCACATTTGACCTGCGGTTTACATCACCCAATGAAGAACCGGTGATGAATACCGCAGAGATGCACACCATAGAGCATTTGGCGGCAACTTATCTGCGCAATGAGCCGGTGTGGAAAGATAAAGTGCTGTATTTTGGTCCTATGGGCTGCCGTACCGGCTTTTACTTGCTGCTGGCAGGGGATTATACCAGCCGGGATGTGCTGGAATTGGTAAAAAACTGCTTTATATTTGTCCGGGATTTTTCCGGGGAAGTGCCCGGAGCATCAGCCAAAGACTGCGGCAACTATCTAGATATGAACCTGCCTATGGCGAATTACTGGGGCAAACGGTATAGCGAGCTTTTGGAAAATATTGACAGTACCCGACTGATCTACCCCCAATAGGAGAAGAATATGATAAAACTTGGAATTATCGGCGCAATGGATGTGGAAATCCAAACGCTGAAAGAAAAAATGCAAAATCTGACCGTTACCCAAAAGGCGGGCACGGAGTTTTATGAAGGCATTTTGGAAAATACGCCCACAGTGCTGGTGCAATGCGGAATCGGCAAAGTCAACGCCGCCATCTGTACCCAGATCTTGTGCGACTGCTTTGCTGTAAGCCATATTGTAAACACCGGCATTGCCGGATCACTCAATGTCAAATTGGATATTGGCGATATGGTTATCAGCAGCGATGTGTGGCACCACGATTTTGACTGTTTCCATTTTGGCTACCCTATGTGCAAGATTCCCGGAATGCCCCAGAGCTTTGCCGCAGATGAAAAGCTGATTGCTATGGCACAGCAGGCAGCGGAGCAAACCGGCAGTAATGTTTATATCGGCAGAATTGCCAGCGGCGACCAGTTCGTGGCAGATCCGGCGCTCAAGGACCGGATTATCCAAAGAACACAAGCCCTTTGCACAGAAATGGAGGGTGCGGCCATTGCCCAAACGGCATACCGTAACGGTGTACCCTTTGTGATTCTGCGCTGTATCTCCGATAAGGCGGATAATTCTGCAGAAATGGACTATCCTTCATTTGAAAAAATGGCAGCCCACCGCTGCGCCCAGGTTGCAAGCATCCTCGCGGCTGAAATTGACAATTGACAATGGACAATTGACAATTTGTGCATAATAGGAGAAGTGTATGAAAAACGTATATTATATAGCATCCGGGGCGGTGGTAACCGGGAATGTGGAGTTGGGGAATGATGTGTCCGTATGGCACAATGCAGTGCTGCGGGGCGATAGCGGTAAAATTACCGTTGGTGACCGCACCAATATCCAGGACGGCTGCATTGTCCACGAGGAAACTACCATCGGCGCAGATTGTACCATCGGTCACGGCGCCATTGTCCACGGCTGTACCATCGGCGATGGATGCCTGATCGGTATGGGAGCTATCGTTTTAAACGGAGCCGTGCTGGCAGAGGGTTGCTTGGTAGGAGCGGGCGCAGTTGTCACAGGCAAAACCAATGCTCCTGCAGGCTCTGTTCTGCTGGGAAGTCCTGCGAAAATCGTCAAGGAACTAACACTTGAGCAGATGCAGAAGCAAAAGCAGGACGCTGCCCACTATGTAGAGCTGGCGCAGAAAACATTACGATAAAAACTTGGCCCCTCGTTTTGAGGGGCCCTACTCATTTGGGAATGGTAATGGTCAGCACAATCTGGCTCTCCGTTTCCCGGCGTTCAGAGATTGCCGCAATCCCCGATTGCTGCATTTTGGCCAGAGATTGATCCAGGGTGTTGAGAAACGCCCCCAAATTGGCTCCCCGCTGCCGTTTCGGCTTGCCTGCCAGCAGCTCCTC
>JAZRLK010000059.1:0-2008 GCA_045646805.1 Faecousia sp. | reverse complement strand
GGTCAACGAAAGTAAAGTCGAACTCACGCTCGCCGCCGATCTTGTAAGCATTCTGCAGCTTCTTTGCCAGGTCGGAGCAGCCGCAAATGTAAACCTTGAAACCGCCGATGGACCACAGCAGGAACTTCACATACCGTTCTACATACCGGTAGTCTGCCTCTGCCATAGCTTCTGTGCCGTAAATGCAGGTGTTGCGTACGCTGATGTAGCCGTCGTTTCTTTCAACGGCGATAGCCAGAGGCTGTGCTGCACCCTTGCGGTATGCGTCGGCCCAGATGCCAAAGGGGATAAACTCCGGGTCTAAGGAAGGGATATGTTTCAAATCGTAATGGATGCCTAAGTACTGCATAAAATTCTCCTTGTGTTATTTTCTGCGAATCTCATCTGCCATCTTGGCAACGATCAAATTCATTTGTGTCCATTTTCTTTCCATATCTGCAACCAGAGCCATCTGGCTTCTGGCGCGGACTAAGTTGTGATCGGCATAAGCGATCTTGCTGAAATAGAGGTCGCCGTCCAGATAGTCCTTCAAAAACCGAACAGCCAGCTCCAGGGTCATAATATAAGCGCCCAGGGGCAGCATAGTAACTTCCATATCTGTCAGGGAGGGGGCTGCTTCCAGGAAGCCCTTTGTGTAGACCTCAAAAAGATGCAGGTCTAACTTCATTTTGGAGGTGTCCGGCTCGTCCTCTGCGGCGGTTGCAGCGCCGAAGCGGATGGAGTCGCCAAAGTCGTAAAGGCTCAATCCGGGCATAACGGTGTCCAGATCCAGCACGCAAAGGCTCTTTCTGGTTGCGGTGTCCAATAGTACATTGTTGAGTTTTGTGTCGTTGTGGGTAACGCGCAAAGGCAGAATGCCGGCGGTGAGCATTTTTTGCAAAATGCCGCCCCGATCCTCCCGCTGAAGCAAAAATTCGATATCCTCCCGAACCTCCGCTGCCCGACCTACCAAGTCGGATTCCACGGATTCCTTGAACTGAACATAGCGATCGATGGTGTTGTGGAAATTGGGGATGATTTCATAAAGAGTGTCGGCAGGGTAGTCGGAAAGCAGCTCCTGGAACCGACCGAACGCCAATGCGCTCTGATAGAAATCCTCGTCGCTCTCCGGCATATCCAAAGTGAAGCCGCCCACGAAGTCATACATCCGCCAAAATTCGCCGTCGCAGCCTTTGTGGAAGTAACGGCCGTCTTTTGCGGGGATGAAATGCAGGGTCATCCGGGGGTCTTCCACCCGCTCCCGCAGATAATTGGTAACGGAGCTGGTGTTTGCCATCACCCGGATGGGATTTTTGAAAACATACTTATTGATTCTCTGCAGCACATATTTTGCACCGGTGTCGGTGGTGACGCAGAAAGTGTTGTTGATGTGACCGTGACCGAAAGCTTGACATTCTACAGGGGAGCCTTCAGTCTGAAAAGCAAAGGCAGCCTTTTCGATATTCATAATCTTTCTCCTCGTTTTGTTGTTATGTGCGCATAACGCATCAAGATACATACTACCATAATAAACTGTAAAAAGCAAATAAATTTCCCAAAGAAAAGGTCCAAAATGTATAAACAATGTATCATATTGCATTATCTTACGGAAAAAAGGAAATTTTCCGGGGGTTACGATTGACTTTTTCGGGGGAAGTCAGTATAATATTTTCGGAAAAAATTAAAGGCGGAAGAACCGTCTTTCAAAGAAAGGAAAATTGCCATGATTTATAGTACTGAAGTACAGCACATGTGCCCCGTAGGCAAAGGTGCTTACCACGGCCCGGCTCCTATCCCCGAAGAGGGTAAGTGGGTGCAGGTCAAGCAGATCAGCGATGTCAGCGGTTTCACCCACGGCATTGGCTGGTGCGCTCCCCAGCAGGGCTGCTGCAAGCTGACCCTGAACGTGAAGGAGGGCATTATCGAGGAAGCTCTGGTGGAAACTCTGGGCTGCTGCGGTATGACCCACTCCGCCGCTATGGCATCTGAAATTCTGATCGGCAAGACCCTCCTGGAGGCTCTGAATACC
>JAZRLK010000058.1:0-7147 GCA_045646805.1 Faecousia sp. | reverse complement strand
GGTGCTTGCAATCCTGATTGTGGCTAATGTTTTCGTATCTGCTATGCCCACTACGCTGACTAAATACGATATCAGCTCTTCGAAGCTTTACTCCATCACCAGCAATACCAAGGTGGTCGTCAATAATCTGCAGCAGGATGTGACCATCTACTGGGTAGTACAGGCTGATGAGGAAGATGAGATCATTGAGAACCTGTTGGGCAAGTACGAAAGCCTTTCCTCGCATATTGAGGTGGTTAAGAAGAACCCCGATGTGTTCCCCACTTTTACCCAGCAGTACACAGATGAAGAAGTCCCCAACAACTCCATCATCGTGGAATCCGGTGACCGCTACCGCTATATCAGCAATGAGGATATCTATGAAACGGAGATGGATTATTACTCCTACACATACAATGTAACCGGCTTTGACGGCGAGGGGGCTATCACCTCTGCCATTGATTATGTGGTGACAGAAGACCTGCCCCAGCTTTATGTGCTGGAAGGCCATGGCGAAGGAGAGCTGCCCACCACCTTTGCAGAATCTCTGGAAAAAGAAAATGTGGAACTCAAATCCATCTCCCTGCTGACCGTGGACGAGATCCCGGAAGAAGCAGATGCGTTGATGATCTATGCACCTCAGAGTGATATCTCCGAAGCGGAAGCCATCATGCTGGCAGATTACACCGCAAACGGCGGTAAACTTCTGGTCATTGCAGGCCCCGTCCACGATGTAGAATTTACCAATCTGAACAGTCTGCTGGAGGACTACGGAGTAACCATGGCAGAGGGTATGGTCATTGAGGGCAGCCGAGATAATTATATTTCCGGCTATCCATATACCCTGATGCCCAATATGGAAAGTTCTGAGATCACCGATCCGCTTATCGAAGATCGATACTATCCCATCGTTCCGATGTCGCAGGGTATGACAATCGGAACTACCTCCAAAGGTACTGTTACCGCGCTGATGTCCACCTCCGATTCTGCTTTCAGTAAGGTGGCTGGATTCGAGCTGGAAACTTACGAGATGGAGGAAGATGATATCGCTGGTCCTTTCACTGTTGCGTTGTCCGTTGAAACAAGCGGTGCAGGAAAAATCGTGTGGTTCTCTGCCTCCGACTTCCTGGATGATATGTATAACGCATATTCTTCCGGTGCCAATGTGGATCTGGCTATGAATGCGGTATCCAGCCTGTTGGGCGAACGGGAAGCCCTCTCCATTCGCAGCAAGTCCTTTAACTACAATTATCTGACCATCAGCGAAGAAACCGCTTCCACATTGAAGCTTCTTATGATTGGTGTATTCCCGCTGGCATATTTGGCTATCGGTATCTTTGTAATTTGGGGAAAGAGAGGAAAGCAGCATGAAACGGTATAAACGAATCCTTGTATTGGTTGCAATTCTTGTTGTAGCCAGCATTGCTACCTTTGCATTGACCCAATACGAGGAAAAACAGGAGCAAATCAAAAACAGCGATGCTATCGTACTGGAAGTTCCGGTAGACACTGTTACCTCACTCTCATGGGAATACGAAGGTGGCGGTAGCCTTGCATTTCACAAAACCGATGACGGATGGAAGTATGAGGATGACGAAGATTTTCCTGTCAGCGAGGAAAAAGTATCCAATATCCTTTCCAAGTTTGAAGCTTTCGGTGTGACCTTTATCATTGAAAATGTGGAGGATTACGGACAGTACGGCCTGGATAAGCCGGAATGCACGCTGCATCTTTCCACAGCCGATGCTAGCTTCGACATCAAGCTGGGCGATTTCAGCAAGATGGATGAGCAGCGCTATGTGGATATCGGTGACGGCAATGTGTACCTGGTAAGCGAAGATCCTATGGATTATGTGGATGCTAATCTGTCCTCCATGATCCTGCACGATGATACTCCCGGCTTTGAAAAGGTAGTGGATATTACTTTTGCCGGTGAAGAAAGTTACACGGTTGTTCGTACCGATGAAAGTACCGATACCTATAATCCGGAGGATGACATTTATTTTGTGGATCGAGACGGAAAGACTGTACCTTTGGATACCGCTAAAGTACGGCAATATCTAAATACGGTTACTGCGCTGGATCTGCTGGACTATGTGACCTACAATGCCACCGAGGAAGAATTACAGACCTACGGTCTAGACGAGCCTCTGCTGTCTGTTACTGTGAACTATACATACACAGACACCGACGAGGACGGAGAGGAAACCACTCTTTCTGATACTTGTGTTTTCCATATCAGTGAGAATCCCGAAGAACGGGCAGAAGCAGATAAGCAGATTGCCGAAGGTAACAACGCAGGTTCTGTCACCAAGTACGTCCGTATTGGAGACTCCCAGATTGTCTATACTATGGATGATACGGATTTCGCGATTCTGAAAGCTGCGACCTATGATGATCTGCGGCATGGCGAGGTATTCTGGGCTGACTTCGAGACTGTTACTCAGATCGACATCGTTCTGGAGGGTAATGAGCATACTCTGGTTTCCGAACTGAATGAAGACGAGGAACGGATATGGTATTACGGTGAAGATGCTCTGACACCAGCTTCCACTGAGGAAACAACTGAAGTCTCCGAAGAAACACAGGCAGAGGAAGAAACGGAAACACTGGATATTTCCAGCATTGAATCCGCATTGCTGGCACTGACTGCCGACAGCTTCACCGATGAGCTTCCCGGCGAAGTAGAGGAAATCGGTCTGACACTCCATCTGAATAACGAGAACTTCCCCACGGTGGAAATCCGCCTGTACCGCTATGACGGCAGCTTCTGCCTTGCTGTTGTGGACGGTACCCCCGTTTCTCTGGTTTCCCGTTCTTCCGTTATGGAGCTTGTGGAAGCTGTGCAGACCATCGTGCTGAACGGATAATTGGAGGCGTATCAATGAAGTATATTTGCAAACTTTGCGGATGGGAATATGACGAAGAAGAAGGCTGCCCCGAAGGAGATATCCTTCCGGACACAACTTGGGATACACTTCCTGATGACTTTGAGTGTCCAATCTGTTGTGTTGGAAAAGATCATTTTTTCCCAGTAAGCGAATAACATAAAAAGCGGTGCAGTCTCGGCTGCACCGCTTTGCTAAGTCTTTTGTATTTAGTGTTTGGCTAATACGCGCAATTCAATTCTTTCATTAAAAGAGCACCATATTTTATTCCATCGATAAAAGCCTTGCGTTCATATGCACTGCACAGACTACAGCAGAGGTTAAAAACGGCGTTGTTGTCATCCAATGGTAGCGCCCCCAGCACTTCATCCAGTTCCCTAAAACCTTCTCTGATCTCCGTAGGATCGCTTTCGTGAGATTCTGCATAGGCTTGGTATAATTGATCCAGGACGGTTTCGCAATCACCCTCACCGAGATCAATGGGGTGGATATTTATATATGCCTTCAGTCGCTCTGCGAGCTTATCCATGTCGGCACCTCCTTGCTTTCTGTAATTTAATCAGTAGTTCATCAACAGCATCGGTGTATCTGCCTTGCTGGATCAACTTGTTACGAAAGTGGATTAACCCGTGAAGTAGCTGCCGGTATTCCGTCGAGTTGAGAACTAAGATTCGTTTCGGCTGTCTCATGCGTAAATCAACTCCTTGTACACAACTTCGGAAGCACGATTGCGGATGTTGTTCATTCGCTGGACCCATTCCAGCTGGTTGTTAGCTTTTAGTGTCTCGGTGATTCCTTCCTGTTTCTTCATTTGAATGGTCAGCTGTTCGAAACTTTCCTCTGCAGATTTATCGACTTCCTCAAGGTGATCTTTCAAAGTACCGCTCATCAGCATGGTGGTGTACAGCACCCGTTTGTTGGTACGAAGGTATTGCAATCGTCGCTGACCCCAAATGCCGATCTGCGGACTTTCGGGCACTTCAATGTTTGGCAGCAGGTAATCTCCCTCTTGACGGTAAGTAACACCCATTTTCTCAAAAACTGTTTGCATACGCATTTCCTCCTTAAGTTTTTCTGCCTTCATTTTAGTAAGAAAACGCCGTTACTTCAAATGTGTGGATATCTTTCAATCACAAAGATATGAGCTTATAGTTGACACAACTAAAGGGGCTATTGCAATTCTGCAACAGCCCCTATTTGTTTTATAGAGAATCAATCAACTCTTTTAAAGAATTAAACCCTAATTCTTTAATTGCACTTTTCATATTTGAGGAGTAAGAGTCTTCATATCCTTCGCCCTCAACTGACAGTATGAACGATTGCATTCCTTTGATTTTTTGTGCGCGTTTTTTCTCGCCTTCTTTTTTGTACTCGTCCATTGCACTATAGAAAAGTTCGTCTTTTCGCTTGCGGCCAACGGTCAGCTTTCTATAATTGTTGCTGTCCCGAGTAAGATTAATTCCTGTGATTCTTACATGGTTTGATACTCTCAAATTAATGATTCGCGTTTTTTTATCATTCAATTTAAGATGAAAATCTTCAAGTAATTCTCTTACGCGGGCAATAATTGAGTCAACTATCTCCACATTATTCTCTCCGGACTCCTTCAAGGAAATGGTTATATCATCCGCATACCGAGTATATATGACAGTGGGATAACCCTGCTTTTTGAGCCACGCATATAGCTTAGTGTCAAATTCCTTGAGATAAACATTAGCAAGGATTGGTGATGGTATCAACCCAATTGCAACACCTTTATTTGATAACGAACAGGAAGTCACCAAGTCTTTACATTGCTCTACCGTAAATTGTTTTCTCGATGTTCTGTTAATTTCATGATAAAGTGCAGAAATAAGTTTGTTGTGGTTAATACTTTGAAAAAAATCGCAAATATCTAGGCATATGAAAATATCGTTATACAAATGTGCCTGTGCATTTGTAATTATAGATCGGTGTTTAATGTATGCTTTGGCAAATTTTGAGTGTCTAACATGTCGCTCTAACGATTGCTTGGCATCGGTATGAAAACGATAGACATCACTTTCCGGCGATTTATATGTCACTATTTTTCGATATCCCTTTGTTTTGGGAATATAAAAAATCTTATATACATCTTCCATTTACTCACCCCATTTAGCAAAAGATATAGGGCTAATCAGCGTTGAGTATTCTTTCCATAACGAGCCTAGATCCTTAGAAAAACTTACCGATATTGTGTTATCGTCATTGCACGCTATTTTCATAATTCCACATGCGTGGCAAAAATACATCATAAAACTGATAGCGTTATCAAAAGTTAATCCAGGTTGGTTTTCAATATGCACCGCTATTGTTTTAGGGCGCTCACCATTAATGGTGTAATATGTGTTCTTAAGAGTTTCTACAAACACATTGGAAAGGATACTCCTAATTTCGTAGATTTTTTTGCAAGATCTAAGCTTTTTTCTAATCTCGCTTACTGATAAGATAGCAAGCAAGTAATTCTTGATTGAGTCACAGCTCAGCCAAATCCCAACCGAATGCTTTTCATTCTTGACATTCTCCCTATTTACAGCCAGTACATTTGAGCTAGGATGCTTAACAAGTTGACTTTTAATCCGTCTAGCTATGCTTGGGGGCAGACGATTATCATCAAAAGATGTTTCGTAAAACGAATGCGTTTCAGATACCATTGATCTATTGGTTGTTGGATAAAAACGAATCACATTGTTATTTATTAGCCTATCCTTCTTGTTCCAAAAAGCGAGTCTTAAAAAACTACTTAACTTTTCCTCTTCGACAGAAAACTGATCCGGCACAAGTGTAATAATACGATTTCTCAGTGCTTCATTACTTCCGAAGACACCCAATTCACCCGCCGTCGACAGCGATTCATGGATAACTATGACATTTGTTGCAACAAGTGCAGCAAACGATTCTATATTATGAAGGTTAAATAGTTCGGCATCATAATAAGACAGAAGACCAGTACTGCTATCATTCTTAAATGCAAAATCAAAATACTTCTCCAAGATAAGAACTTTGTTCTTGGAATCGTTTTCCAGGTAATTCTTTAAAACAATTCGCTTATCAGTTTCGTTATCTTTGAATTTGATTCCACATAGAAATATAACCCGAATTGGCTCAGCAAATTCGGGTTTGTTGATAAACATGTATTCCATGATATTGCTCCTTATGGGGGCCCCACAAAAATTTTAGGAACTTGGTAACAAAAAATTAGATTTTGAAAGGACATCGCGAGAAGCGATGGCCGATAAATTTAATTTTCTGAACAATTTCGACAGAAATTTAAAATTTTTCAGGATTGTGGAGTGCTTAACCTTAGACGCTAAGGTGGCAATTGCCGTACTGGGGTTCCCCCATTTCAGTATATAATATTATCCTTTATTCTTCAAGAATAATTTTAGCCAATGTACATTCTGGCAGTACTAATTAGTTTGTTAGGGTCTTTGTCTGTTCGTTCCTTCTCAAGGATCAAATTAATCAGCGCAATAAAATCATTTCCATTAATCTTTATGTCGGCAGGGTTTTCGCAAATAATATCATTAAATTTTGCATCAAAAGGAATGCCCTTAATTTTAAACCTTTTATCTTGAATAGTGAATGTAAGTGTACTCAGCTTTTTCCCATCAATCACCCTTTGGAGTGAGGATACTATATGCTTTCTTAACGATTCATCCTTTAAATTTTTAATCATCCAGGCAATGTTAAAATCAGATAAATACACCTTTATTTTAGTTTGGGGATCTAAAAATAGTATCGTTGTCTTGGCTAACTTTACTGCCAGCAATAGCTGCTTAAATTGGATTCCTTCTTCTACTGTATAGTTCACTCTTTCATAGTAATGATATTGAAAAAAAGGATAGTTGGCTTCGCCTTCACTATTTTTCTCATCAATATATTTAGCTTTAAGTTTGTTCATTGTTTGTAAGTAGTTTGCCATAGTACTCATTCTTTCTCTTGTATGTTTTTGTGAAGGTTTGTTTTTTAAAATTATATCATAGAAACAAAAAAAGAAAAGCCCGAAAGAACCGTGAGTTCTTCCGGGCAAAAGTGCTTAATATGTAATGTCTTTAATATAAATAAAAAATCCGAACGCACTTCCTATCGAGAAGTAGTTCGGATTTTTCATGTATGGTGGAGACTACGGGACTCGAACCTGTGACCTCATGCGTGTGAAGCATGCGCTCTAACCAGCTGAGCTAAGCCTCCTTGTGGAACGGAATTGATTATAACACATTATCCCGAAAAGTCAAGACTTTTCTGAAAAATGGGTGGGG
>JAZRLK010000057.1:0-18477 GCA_045646805.1 Faecousia sp. | reverse complement strand
CCATCAGGTGATTATGGTCACCCACAGCTATGTGGGCTCCTACGGCAATCTGGATCAGCCCCATGTTTGGAATGACTTCCTGAAAAACCACGAAAATGTCATTATGGCCTTCTCCGGTCACGTTTGGCATACCAATGTGGTAAGAAGAACCGATAAGGGCGTAAACGGCAACGATGTCCACCAGATGCTGATGGATGCTCAGGTTTCCGATACCGGCAGCGAGGGCAATAAATATGCTGCAATGATCGGCATCTTGCGCTTTAATGCCGACGGCACCCAATGCGAGATTTCCTACTACTCTACAGATAGAGATATGTACGATGCAGGCAGTAATTTCACCCTGTCCCTGGCTGAGCCTGCTGAGGTAGCGGCAAAGGTGGATGATAAGATTTATACCTGCGTTTCTGATGCCATTGCAGCAGCCAACGGCGGCATCGTGGAGATTCTGAAATCTACCGATGAAGCAATCATCGTCGATGCTGATGTGATCATCGATTTGGCAGGCAACACACTTTCCAATGTGACTGTAGCCGATGGCTATAGCCTGAAGCTGATCGATACCGCAACCGATTCCGGTGAGGCTGGCGGCAGCGCAACGGTTATCGGCGCTGTGGAAAGCCTGACTCAGGCAAACGGCAAGAGCTACATGGTAACCGGTGCAGACAATGTTTATACTGTCAGCCGTTATGTTGCCGTGCTGACCCAGCAGGTTTCTTTGGGCGATGATCTTTCCATGAACCTGGTTGTGGAAGCAGATCAGCAGACCAAGGTTAAGGTCAGCTTCAACGGCGAAGATGTGGAGTATGACCTGAGCACCATGACTCCGGATGAAAACGGAAAGTTCACGATTTCTGTAGACCTGGCAGCTGCCCAGATGACTGAGCAGATCCAGCTTCAGTTCGTCAAAAACGGCGTTGTTACGCTGGAAAAGTCCTATTCCATCCGCAGCTATGCAGAAGCAATTCTGCAGGGCGAGTATCCTGAGGAAACCAAAAATCTGGTGAAGGCGATGCTCCATTACGGCGCAAAGGCGCAGCAGTATTTTGGCGTGAATACGGATAATCTGGCAAACGCCGGTTTGGAAGCGGAAGAAGTGACCCTGCCTGCAGAGGTTGAGCCTATGGCAGTTACGGGAAGCATTGGCGGTCTGAAGTACTACGGCGCAACTCTGGTATTCAGAAATAAGATTGCAGTTCGCATCTATTTCACCGGTTCTATCGAAGGCGTCAGCTTCGGCGACTATGAAGTGGCTGAAAAAGACGGTATGTACTATATTGAGATTGCCGATATCAATCCCCAGGATTACTGCAACAATATTACTGTAACCGCAACCAAGGGCGAGAAAACGCTGACAGTGACTTATAGTCCCGTAAACTATATCACCCGTGTCAGCGGCAGAGATACAACATCCGCTGAGTTGAAGGCGTTGCTCAATGCTATGTATGGCTACCATCTGGCAGCATTGGAGTATGTTGCGCCTGAGAAAGCAAACTAAAATAATGGCCCCATGAAATGAGAGAATAGAAACAAAAAAACCATTGCCGGCAGTTACTCACTGCCGGCAATGGTTTTTTGCGTAATATCCTATCATCTGCTGTTTGGATCGGCTGCCGAAAAAGCGTGTCATACTGAGCGGAGCTGCTTGCAGATTCTTTGTATTTACCCGTTCTATATCTGATCTTTAAATAATAACGATTAAATGAAAGTTTCCTCTACTTTACATACAGATAATTCCATTATATAATAAAGCAAAGAAATAGGTAGAAAGGCAATCAATTATGGAATTTCGAAAACATATCAGCCAGCGCACCAATGTGCAGCAGATTTTTCAGCAGATTATGGAAATCGGTCCTGTATCCCGGAGGGAGCTGCAGGCTGCTACCGGTTTTAGCTGGGGACTGATCTCCCAGGTGACCAATCATCTGATTGCAGAGGGCTATCTGGTGGCAGAGGACGATCTTTCATCTGCCGGT
This sequence comes from Faecousia sp., assembly GCA_045646805.1. Lineage (GTDB taxonomy): Bacteria > Bacillota > Clostridia > Oscillospirales > Oscillospiraceae > Faecousia. Next base: position 16,504 of record JAZRLK010000057.1, on the reverse strand, counting down.
GTAGGCCGGAGAGCGGAAAAACTGGATGTGGTAAACAACAATCATTTTTTCATCGGTGTGGATATTGACAGCGACGGTATGTATGCCGTTGTGACGGATATGAAGGGACGGCTGGTGGAAAGCCAGCGTTACTCCTGGCCGGAAAAAACCTATGATAAGGTTATCAATACCCTTTATCAGATCCTGGACGTTCTGATGGATCGGTACGCAGATAAGAATATCAACAGCATTGGTGTTTCCGTTCAGGGTATTACCGATATGGAAAACGGCGTATCGGTTTATATCCGCAAAATTGAAAACTGGGTGGATGTGCCGCTGCGGGAACTTTTGAGTCAGCGATACGATGTGGATGTGGTAGTTGCCCACGACCCGGACTGTATGATGGAAAGCGAACGGGCCATTGGTATGCTCTGCAATACCTGCGCCCAAAATGTTTTGCTGATGCACTATAACTATCATTCCGGCAGCTTGGGTATGTCGGTTATGGTGGGCGGGCAGATCTACTGCGGCCACAGAGGAAGAGCGGCGGAAATCGGCTACACCATTGTAGGAGAAAAACCTGATGGTTCCCCCAGACTGCTGGAAGATGATTTGCTGGATCCCAATGTGACAAAGGAGCAGCTTTTTGCCGGTATCGGTAAGGCTGTGGCTATGGCAAACACCATGTACAACCCGGAAATTATTGTCTTGCATGTTTCCGAGGGGCGTGAGGAAGCGCAGATGCTGGATGTGGTGGAAATCTGGCTGCGCAAGGCCAGTTACGATACATCGGTGAAGCTGCTTCGATCCTGTTTGAAGAGCGATGCAAAGGCAAGAGGCGCAGCGATGATTATGATTAACCGAGCCATCGACGAGATGTTGTGATAATCTACAAAACTGAAAATTGCAAATTGTGCAACCTGTGGATTTTTCAGGGGCATTATTGACTATTTCATGCAGTTGTTTTAAGATAATATCAGATTTTATCACGGCGTGATATAAATTACTGCAGCCGTGTTCGCGAAAACCGTCACAAGGAGGATTTTTGGATATGAAGAATGGATGGAGCAGTACGGTGAAAAGGCCGCTTGCCCTTTTCCTGGCAGCATTGCTGACCCTGTCGCTGATGCCGATTTCTGCGCTGAATGTAGAAGCCGATCGGGGCAATCTTGTGGAAAAAGGAAGCTTCGATGGGGACTTATCCGGATGGAAGAGCGTGCCTGTCAGCGGCTATACCGGGTATTTTACCTGGCAGGAGGGAAAAGCAAAGCTTTCAGCGGATAATATTTTCTCTATAGAAAGTGAGAAAATGCTGGAGGTCAGTCCTACCGGTACATATCGCCTTTCTTACGACGCTCAGCTTTCTATGGAGGCTGAGCTAAGCGCCTATGTATATTATTGTGATAAAGACGGCGCAAGCTGCGATATACCCTATCAAAGAGTGGCCATTGCCATTGCCCAAAGCAAAGACGGCTTCGGCGGTGAATTTACCGTTCCCTATGATTGCCGTCAGATCGGTATCTGCTTTGTGCTGCGCAGCTTGTCCGGCGTAGAGGAAACCGTTCTTTTGGACGACATCCGGCTGGATTGCCTGCGGAAAAGCAACGATGTGCTGCATCAGGGCAACCAGACAGGGGAAATGACCGCTTACGATCCGGTGGCACAGAAGGTGCTGCTTGCCCAGCGGGAAAATTCCAATCCTGCCTTTGCGCTGAATGTTACCTTTGATGATGTTGCTCAGCAGCCCTGGAAGCTGTGGGGCGGCGCAACGGTAGCCGATGGCGTGCTGACCCAGTCTGCGGATAAGGACGGCTATGCCGAAGGTTCGCTGAAATACGCAGTGCAAAGCGGCAAGACTTATGTACTCTCTGCCAAAATCAAGGCAGAAGGCCGCAGCCAGGCAGTATACTGGCTCTATGAGTATAACGCAAAGGGCGGCAAGATCCGCAATACCCCCGTTACCAAGTTCTTTAGCAACGGCTCTAATGGCTGGGTGGATTTTGAATATGAGTATACCCCTGCAGCCAATGTGGCGGCAGTGCAGCTGCACATTCAGACCAACGAGGGTCAGAATAAGGGCGGTTTCATCCAGTGGGATTATATCCGTGTTTTCGTAAAGGGGGAAGAACCCCAGGAAACAGAACCTGCAGAAACGGAGCCTGTAGAAACAGAACCTCAGATTACAGAGCCCCCTGTGACCGAAGTTCCGGAATTTGCTCTGGAAGTGAATTTTGACGAAAACGAGAAGCTGCCCTGGAATCTGTGGAGCGGCGCAACTGTTGCCGACGGCGTGCTGACTCAGTCTGCCGATAGCAACGGCTATGCCGAAGGCGGTCAGAAATATGCCGTAAAGAGCGGCGCAACCTATGTGCTGTCTGCCAAAATCAAGGCAGAAGGCCGCAGCCAGGCTATTTTCTGGATTTGGGAATATGATGCCTCCGGCAAACAGCTTGAGACTAAGCCTTTTGTGAATTTCTTCAATGCAGGCTCTAATGGCTGGGTGGATTTTGAAACCGAATATACCCCCAGCGCAAATGCTGCATCTGTTTTGTTCCATCTGCAGACCAACGAAGGCCAGAATAAGGGCGGCAGCGTCCAATGGGATTTCGTCAAGGTGGCAGCAAAAGAAGAACCTCCCGTATCAGAAAATCCGCAGTTTGCCTTAACGGTAAATTTTGACGATGGCAAATACCCCTGGGAGCTGTGGAGCGGCGCAACGGTAGCCGATGGCGTGCTGACCCAGTCTGCCGATAGCAACGGCTATGCCGAAGGCAAGCAGAAATATGCGGTGCAAACCGGCAAAACCTATATCCTGTCTGCCAAAATCAAGGCAGAAGGCCGCAGCCAGGCGATTTTCTGGATTTGGGAATACGATGCCTCTGGCAAACAGCTGGGCACAAAGCCCTTCGTTAACTTCTTCAATAACGGTTCCAACGGCTGGGTGGATTTCCAGGTTGAATATACCCCCAGCGCCAATGCGGCATCCGTTTTGTTCCATTTGCAGACCAACGAAGGTCAGAATAAGGGCGGCAGTGTCCAATGGGATGATGTTCAGGTTGCAGAAAAAGCTTCTGTACCGGTGGATCCCAATGTCTGTGTGCCTCCCAACGGCAATTTTGAGCAGGGTATGGTAAGCTGGGACTTCCTGACCCAGGGCACCGGAAGCTACACCATCGAAACCGATGCAAACGGCAAATACGTTAAGACGGTTTTGGGAAATGGCGGTCAGGTTTATGCCTACAGCCAGCAGGTAGCCGTAAAGCCCAATTATATATACACCATTTCTTATAAAGTAAAGGTAACGCCTGACAGCACAGAAAACTTGGCTGCCTACGGCGCAATCACAACCATTCAGGAATTTTCCGACAGCGGTGTTACCGGTCATGCGCAAACCAGCGCAGCCCGGAACAAGACCAATGGCTGGGAAACCGTTACCTACGAATTTACAACCTCTTCCGCTGCAAAGGCCATCCGCATTGACTTTATGTATGTCAACAACCCCGGCGTAGCATATTGGGACGATTTCTCCATCGCGGAGAAGAGCGCCTATGAGCCTGTGCAGCTGGATGCCAAGTATGACCACGGCGGAACAGATGCCACCGCCAGTGCAGATAATCTGATCCCCAACGGCACATTTGACGGCGGCAAGATCCAGGGCTGGAGTCCCAAAGAGGGAATCAGCGCATTTGCCACCAAAAATGAAAATGGCGGCGTGGTTCAGTTTCTTGCCAAGCCCAGCAGCTATCTGCAAAGCAATGCTTTTGAGATTCAGGGCAGCAGCGAATATGAGCTGACCTACTATGTCAAGGTAGAAGATGCGGAAAATCTGGAATTCCTCTGCTATTTCTTCACAGATTCCGGCAGCAACTGGAAGGATTTCCTGGCCTACCGTGTTACAGAAAACACAAACGGAAAATGGCAGGAGGTAAAAATCCGCTTTGCAACCCCTGCATTGCAGGCAGGCGCAACGGGAACCATCGGCTTCAAATCCGTTCACACCCAGGCCTGCGCCTATCAGCAAACAGGCCGGGAGGATAGCTGCACCTGCAAGGGTAAAGCAGTGATCTATCTGGACGATATTTCCCTGATTCGCATTGGCGAAGTGAAGGATGTAGGCGAAGGCCGTGTATCTGAGGACAGCGCGGTTTACAACGGTACCTTCGACCGCTATTTCTCCGATCCCAAGACCGTTGACGGCTGGTCCTTGAACCCTGTCAACCCCAACCATAATACCTTTATCCAAAGCGAAGTCGCCCAAAGCGGCAACGCCATTCGGATGGAGGCCTTTGGACACAGCTATTTCTATGCTGCGGATTTCACCGTGGAACCGGGCAATATCTATCTGCTGTCCTACTGGGTGCGGGTAGATGCGGCCATCGGTCTGAAATTTGCCCCCTATATGAATGACGGCAACTATAACGGCGGCTGGTGGCTGGATGATGCGGCGCAGCCTGTGTACAATGTGACTGACGGCTGGGTGAAGATCGTCAGCGCAGTATCCATTCCCGAAAGTGTGGGCAACAACGAGAGAAATCCCAAGAAGATGATCCAGCTGGGCTTCCAGGCCTATGAAGGCGGCGGTTTGATCTATATCGACGATGTCAGCCTGGTCAAGACCGATGTGGATGCAAATAATGCCAACCTGAATTTTGACTTGTCCGGCGAGGTTCTGTACAACTGGTCTTCTGCCAGCTTTGGCGGACAGGGCACTGTGCAGGCATCCTCTCAGTCCCGTCCCGGCAGCAGCGGATACTCTGCTATGATCAGCAATATCAGCAGCGCAGGTAATACCTTGCTGCGGTCTATGCTCATCCCCGTGCAGCCCAATACCACTTATGAATTTACCTATTGGATCAAGACCACCGGCAACTATGATGCCCTGGTTTCCAACCATTTCCGCCAGGTTGCCGCTGACGGTGTCAGCAAGGCCACAAGCCTCACCTGGGACGGAACCAATCAGGTAACTACCTGGTCGGATATTATATCTCCCCACTGGAACTATCAGGTCCAGGGTGAGGTAGGCTGGCGGCAGGTTTCCATGTCTGTGACCACAGGCACGGGCTGTTGCTTCCTGGAATTCCGTTTCAGCGTGAGTGGCGCTCATACCACTGCCTGGATCGACGATATTACCCTTCGTCAGACCGTCAAGGATGTAAACCTGGACTTTGAGCAGACCTCTCCCGCAACCGGTGCACCTGCCAACTGGTATCTGTCCACCGGCCTTGCCTACGAGGTCAGCGCCAAGACGGATAATACGGTGTATCACTCCGGCCAGCAGTCCTACCATATTTACAAGAACTCTCTGCTGGAGAGCAATATCATCGAATCTTGCGCCTTTATTCCGGTCAGCTCGGATAATACCTATGAATTTTCCTTCTGGGTAAGCTCCCGGAACTGTTCTCCCACGGCTACCATCCGGATGAATGTCCAGCTCTATCGGGCAGACGGCACCCGGATCTACAAGCCCGACGGCAACTATCAGACAATGCAGGGCACAGTTGTGGATCTGAACAGCGGCTCTGAGCGCAGCGAATGGACCAAGGTTACCACCCGTGGTAAGCCCTCGGATGCAGCGGCCTATGCCACCATCTGCTTCGTGGTAACCCGCGGCGATGCGGAAGTTTGGATCGACGATATTTTCTTTGAGATTGTAGAAGACGGCACAGATTGTGTGGTTTACTACGATGATTTCCACGCCGTTGACCAGGATGGCAATACCGGCGACTGGAATCTGGAGACTCTTTCCGGTGAAGCTTCCTTCACCGCAGGCGATGCAGGTAAGCTGGAAATTGCCGGCGAATCCTATATCTACAACGAAATGAAGCAGATCGCCACGGATTATACCTATACCATTATGGGTAATTATGATTCCGATATCGGCGGCACAGCGCAGCTTCGCTTCTACGATTATCAGCATAAAGAATTGGAAAACACCCGTGTTACCACACCTTTGCTGGCTGATGGCGAAAGCTTCCTGCTGAATTTCACCGCACCCAGCAACGCCTATACCCGGTTGTATATCGGCTCTGATCAGACCGGTTACATCGAAATGAAGAATGTAACTGTCTATATGGTGGCCAAATCCTCCAAGAGCGCAGACTGGGACGGTTTCTGGGTCTGGTATCCGGAAAATCCCGTGGATGAGGCGGTTGAGCAGTACCGCTTCTTCCGCTACACCTTCTATTTGGATGAGGAGGCCGAATACGCCCCCTTCCAGCTGACAGTCGACGATAAGTATGCCTTCTATCTCAACGGCGAGCTCATCGACGAAAACTGGGATGTGGGCCAGGACTCCTGGGCAAACGTTGCATCCTATGACCTGACTGATAAAGTCAAGAAAGGCCAAAATATCATTGCCCTGAAGTGCTACAACCTGGTTTCTGAGGCGGCAGTGCTGTTTGACGGCAAGTTTACCCTGGCAGACCAGAGCGTTGCCGTGGTGGCATCGAGCAACAAGGTGCGCACCACCAAAACTGTCAACGAGCAGACAATGGACTGGATCACCCTGGAATATGATGATTCTTCCTGGACCGGCTGTAAGGAATACGGCCAGCCTCCCTGCTCACCCTGGGGTCCGGTATTCTATAATAATACGCTGTATGTCCGTAATATGGCACAGGTGATAAAAACCTCCGTGCCGGATACCGTAACCGCAGGCAGAGAACTGGAGTTTACCATCACCTTGAAGCTGGAAACTCCCATCGAAGCAAACTTTACTCCCACCGTTACGGTGTATAAGCGCAATTCCATTGCCGCTATCACCTCTGTACCCCTGACCCTTGTTACCTATGATAAGCCTTTGGAATGGCCTGTGGGCGAGGAATTTGAGGTGCAGTGCAAGGTAGCCATTCCCGATTACTTCGAAAGCGGAAAGTATACCTTGCAGATGGATTCCAATATGCTGATGTTCACCAATGAGGACATCTACGAAAATAAATTCCTGGATTTCAAAGCGGTGGCAACGGATTCCGGCAGAGACAATGTGGTTTCCTCTATTGAAATCTATAACGGCGCACCCACGCTGATGATCGACGGTGAGCCCATGGCAGCCCATTTCTATCTGCGGCCTGACCTGAATGTTTATTTGCAGACCGATGCGGAGACCCGAATCTACAAATCCGGTCTGGAGCTGTACATCACCTACGGCGGCAACCTGTACAAGGGCGGCTGTGATCCCATCTGGCTGGAAGACGGCACAATTGATTACGATGCCTTTGACAAAGTAATCTATGATGTGCTGGCAGCCAATAACGATGCACTGGTTATGGTGCAGATCGGTATGTTTGCACCCCCCTGGTGGATCGAGCAGAATCCGGATCATGAATTGCTGTGTGACAACGGTTCTCAGTATATCGCCATCGACCAAGAAGTATCCCTGGCATCTGAGAAATTCCGTGAAGAAGCAGGCGAAGTGCTGCGGCTGCTGATCCGGCATATGAAGGAGCAGTCCTACTATAACCGGGTCTACGGCTTAAAGATCGGCGGCGGCCAAAGCTACGAATGGATGATCCGCGGCACCGGCCCCGATCAGGGACCGGACTACAGCCTGGTATCCAGAGAAGGCTTCAAAAAGTACTTAAAGAAGGTCTACGGCACGGATGAGGCCTTGCAGAAGGCTTGGGGCGACAAAAATGTTACCTTTGAGACTGCTGAGGCACCGGGCTGGAAGGAACGCAATGCTCCTACCAACATCTATTCCGGTGATGCCGATACCGGCAAGCTTTCCCGGAACATCGTGGACTGGAACTTGTGGCTTAACGAGGCTTCTACCGACAGCTTCCTGTACTACTGCCAGATCGCCAAGGAGGAAACCGACGGCAAGATCATCGTCGGCGGCTACCACGGCTATCTGTGGACCAGTAACTCCTACGACTCTCAGGGCATGGCCCATACTGCTGCAGAAAGAGTTCTGGACAGCGAGTATGTGGACTGGATCGCCTCTCCCATTTCCTACAACGAGCGTATTTTGGGTCAGTCCAATGCCTATATGGCCCTGATCGACTCTGTGCAGGAGCACGGCAAGCTCTATATTGCCGAGCAGGATAACCGTACCTGCCTGTCCAGCTCCTATGCAGGCGCACCCTGGGATGCCGACTGGGATTATTCCATCGGTCAGACCCGAACTGTAGCAGATTCCATCCTGCAGCAAAAGCGTGACTTCTCCAATGCTTTGGTAAACGGTGCCGGTCTGTGGCAGTACGATATGTACGGCGGCTGGCTGGACGACGATCAGATCTATCAGTATCTGCGTGATGCCAAGGCTGAGTATGATTTGTCCGTATTCCTGGATCGGGATATGCGTAACGAGGTGGCCATCTTTGTGGGCGACGAGACTTACGCCTATATGCGTGCAGGTGAGCCCAATATGCCATATCCTCTGTTTGAGCCGATGCTGATGCAGCAGCGTAAGCATTTGTCCAAGATGGGCGCCGGTTACGATACCTATACGCTGTCCTCGCTGATGGACGGTAAGGTAGAACCCCATAAGCTGAACATCATTTTCTCGCCCTTTGAGATTACGCCGGAAATGAACGAAGCCATTGACAAGTACTTAAAGTGCAACGGTCAGTACGTGGTTTGGGTATATCTGCCGGGTATCTCCGATGGCTACAGCCTGAACCCCAAGTATATGCAGCGGGTTACCGGCTTTGATATTGGTGTTATGGAAGGAAAAGCCGGTCTGCAGGTGCGCATTGCTGATACCAACAATGTAATCACCGAGGGAATTGCCGGTATGGTTTACGGCAACTCCACACCCAATTCTGTATCTCCGCTGACCTATATCAAGGATACTTCCGATGTGGTCGTTCTGGGCTATAATCTGGACGGCGGCAAAAAGGCCGGTCTGGGCGTAAAGGATATGGGCGACTGGACATCCATCTATTCTTCCGCACCCTGTCTGGATGTAAAGCTTCTGCGGAATTTGCTGAAGCTGGCGGATTGTCATATCTATTCCGATAACAGCGAAGATGTGATCTATTCCAACAATCATTATGTGGCATTGCACAGCGGCGCATCCGGTGAAAAGACCATCCGTTTGAATGGCAACTATGCGGTGTATGATGTTTTTGAAGAGAAGTTCATTTCTATGGATACAAACACCATCACCTACTATCACGATACCAATGATACCCATTTGTTCCGCTTGACTACCCCCAATACCTATGCGGTTACTGCCCGTCTGAAGAGCGGTAAGGGCACACTTTCTGCCCCCGGCCTGACAGAAATGGCTCCCGGTCAGCGGTATGAACTGGCGGTTACACCCAATGAGGGCTATGAAGTGTCCTCCGTAACGGTCAACGGACAGCCGGCGGAACTGACCGATGGCATTTTGACCATCGAGGCGGTGGATGCCAATGCGGTGATCGAAGTGAAGTTCAACAAGATGCCGGAGTTGGTGGAAGTCACCCAATATATTGAGCAGCTGGTCATCCTGCCCTGGTGGGCGGCAGTGCCCTGTATGGCGGCGATTGCTGCAGGCATTTGGGGCATTACCAAGGGTGTAAAGACCTTGCGCCGGAAATTTGAGGAAGGAGGATACTAATATGAAAAAAGCATTTAGAATAATCATTAGCATCCTCTGCCTGAGTGCGGTGCTGCTGAGTATGAGCGGCTGCCGCATCGTGTTGGGCGTAAGGAAAGTGCCGGTAACGGTGCAAGTTCCGAAAAGCTCTTTGGAAGTAGACACTCTGGGCACCGGCCTCGGTTCGGCCGGCGCCCAGCAGGTGGAAGAGCCTAAGCTCTCCGGTGAACTGAAAATGCAGGTATTTACCAATGAATCCGGCGCCCACAGCGAGGCCTGGACCAATGTGGTAACCGCTTTCGAGGAAGCTACCGGCATTAAAGTGACCCTGATTATGGGTTCTCAGGTTAATACCCAGTATTCCGCTGCCTGGTTGGCTGGAGAATCTCCGGCCGATATCGTTTGGATTGCCGGTAACGGTATTGCAGACGAGGAAATGGAAAAGAGCGGAATGTTCTATGACCTGACGGATTTTTTGGCAGAGAGCACCATCTACGGAACAGATGCCAAAATTTCCGATAAGGTCAATCAAGCAGTTATTAAGTCCTATGAAGGCGGCATCTACCGTGCGCCGCTGATGAACTCCACCCAGGGTATGTGGTACGATGCCCGCCTGATCGAGAAGCCCCCTGTAAACTTTGACGAGTATATGCAGCTGGCTGAGGATCTGGAACAAGATGGTATTGCAGGTATGACCTACCCCGGTATGTACTCCGATTATCTGATGTGGGCACTGATTATGCCTGCGGTGGCAGCCTACGGCGAAGAGTTCTTTATGCAGGTGGCCGCCGGTGAGCCGGATACCTTCTTAGACCCCCGATTCCAGGCGGTTATGGAGCGCTATAAGCAGTACTGCGATGCAGGTCATATGCTGAAGGGTTCTGTTTCTGCCGACCATACCACATCCCAGTTGAACTGGCTGAATAATAAGGCCGGTTTTATCACCAACGGTTTGTGGCTGGAGGCGGAAATGGCAGAGTATATCCCTACCGGATTCCAAATGCGCTTCTGCGCATCTCCGCTGATCGAAAGCAGTCAGAAGCCCACTATGGTTGTTCACGGCAACAATCTGGCGGTGTCTGCCAAGACGGAGAATCTGGAAAACGCCCTCACATTCCTGCGCTTTATCTACCGGGATGATGTGCAGCTGGAATTTTTGAGCAAGTACAGCTATTTGAGCGCATTGAAGGATCTGTCCTATGAGGATGCAGAGCTGACAGATGTGGCCCGCAGTACTTTGGATTATTTCACCAGCGATCAGGTGGATGTGGTCAACTGCAATGTCAGCTGGTCCAGCCTGCTGAACAATACCTTTAAGCAGGTGGTCAACGATATCGCATCGGGCACAATGAGTGTGGAGCAGGCTTGCCAGCTTCTGCACGCAGACGCAAAGAGATAAGGAGGTGCGGCAATGTCGAAATTATCCCCAAGAAGAAAAAAGGGCGGCGCAATGGCAATGAATGCCTCCCGCTGGCGCGTATTGCTGCTGATAGCACTGCCCACCTTTTTGCTGTATACTTACATCTGTATCGTGCCGATGATCAGCTCCCTTGCCAACAGTGTTTATGACTGGAACGGCTACGGTCCGAAAACCTTCATCGGTTTGGAAAACTACATCAATATTTTTAAGGACCCGGAATTTTGGGATGCCTTCTGGAATGATATCCTCATCGTATTCTGGAAAGAGGTCATTATCGTAACTCTGGCAGTGCTGTTTGCGGTGTCTATGACAACTGCCAAGCTGCGCAAGAAAGAAACCTCCATTTTCCGCTTCCTGTTCTACATCCCCAATATTCTCTCCGTTATTTTGATCAGTATGGTCTGGAAGTACTTCTTTGAAAGCTTGGACACCCTGATCAAAACGGAAAACGGCCTGTGGGTGGATCATCCTATGCCGCTGATTATCTTTATTGCAAGCTGGTGCGGTATCGGATATTATATGATCGTGCTGATCTCTGCCATCAAGAATATCCCCGGGGAAATTTTTGAAGCAGCAGAAATGGACGGTGCTACCCAGTTCCGTCAGCTGTGGTCCATCACCCTTCCGGAGATTATGCCCCAGATCCGCTATGTGATCGTGATGGTGCTGTCCGGCTCGCTGGCGGTGAATATGAACCTGATCCTGCCTCTGACCGGCGGTCAGAACCATACCATGGTTATGGGCCTTTATGTTTATACCTATGGTACCGGTCAGCTCAATATGGTCGGCTATGCCTACGCCGCTGCGGTGGTGCTGATGGTGATCAGCTTTGTGTTGAGCCTGACGGTCAATATGTATCTGAAGCGGAAGGAGGCAAAGTGATATGGCAAAAGATAAGCAATATCGCATTAAATCCGGTCCGGATTGGGCAAATGTGGTTTTCCGCATTGTGCTCTATAGCTGGGCGCTGGTAATCGTCCTGCCCCTCTTCTGGATGATCTATACCTCCGTGAAAGAGCGTGGGGAATTTATCGCAGACCGCTTTGCGCTTCCGAAGGATCTTTGGATCGCCAACTATCAAACCGCCATTATGGACTCAGCGGCGGAATCCAGCCTGCTGCGCTATTTTGGCAACACCTTCATCATTGTGGCGATTTCCACAGTGCTGATGCTTTTGATGGTGTCGGTCACCTCCTATGTGCTGGGTAAATACCGCTTCGCAGGCAAGAAGTTTTTCGAGACTTTCTATTTTGCCGCAATGCTGGTGCCGTCTGTGCTGGTGCTGATCCCTCTGTGGTTCCAGCTTCGTCAGCTGGGCAGAAACCTCCTGGGCTCCAACAGCGCCATTACCGACAGCATTCTTACCGTCAGTGTGATCTATGCTGTTCAGGCGCTGCCGTCTTACATCTTCCTGCTGGTAGGCTTCGTCCGCAAGATCAACGATAGCTTCATTGAAGCAGCTTTGATGGATGGCGCAGGAGAAACCAAGATCTTCACCAATATCATTCTGCCCCAGCTTCGGCCTATGCTTGTGTTTGTCTCCCTGGGTCATATTATGAACGTGTGGAACGAATACACCCTGGCCCGTACATTCCTGGAAAGTGAAAGCAATTATACCATTTCTGTTGGTATCCAGAGCATTCAGAACGCCTTTACCTACAGCTTTGATTACGGCGCGCTGTTTGCCTGCCTGGTGCTTTCTATGATCCCCATTCTGATCCTTTATCTGCTATTCCAAAAGCAGATCCTCAGCGGCACCGATGCCGGCGAGGGCGTAAAGGGCTAATTTGTAATTCCGAGAGAAGGGTTCTCTCAATAAATATTAAGGAGGAAAACAAATGTACAGCGTATCTATGAAGAAAACTCTGAGCTTGCTGTTGGCGTTTGCTATGGTGCTGGGTATGGCAGCTATGGTACAGCCGATGCAGGCAAAGGCAGCCACCGCAGAAATTGAAATTTATAATGGCAATTTCGAAACCGGTAACTTTGGCGGTGCTGTCAGTGGCTCCAATGGAGCATCCATCGTAGAAAAAGCAACCTATGAAGGCAACTATGCCCTAAAATTTGATGCCACCGGCGAGATTCTAACCGTTACTGGTTATCTTGCTGAGGCAACCACCGCAGAGTCCACCGTGACTTTGTCCTTCTGGGCAAAGGTACTGGCTGGCTCTACACAAAACTCCGTCAACTTTGGCGTGTTTTGTTACAATGTGAATGATGCCGGCAACTGGAATCTGCTGGGTCAGCAGTACGGTGCCGGATACCCTGTCGTGGGTGGCGATTGGAAACAGATCAGCCAGTCAGTAACTGTTCCTGTTGGTACCAAGATCATTCAGGCACAGATCTACCTGGGTGCTGCCGGTGCTACCGCAATTGTGGATAACGTGTCCATGACAGTCAATGGCAATGAGATCCTGCAAAGCGGAGGCTTTGAAAACGGTGCCCTGAACGGTGATTTTAATGCCAACGATGCTTTGGAGATCGTATACACTCCTGTTTACAGCGGCAATTATGCTGCCCATGCCGACAAGTCTGCCGGCAACGGTAACATCAGCACAACTGTATCCTTTGAGCCCTCCAGCGAGGCTCGTACTATGCAGTTCAGCTTCTGGATGTTCGTTCCCAATGGCAGCACGAATTCTGCTCATACAATGGTGGTCTGCTTTGACACCAGCAGCGGCAACTGGACCAACCTCTCCACCGTATACGGTGCGCAGTATGCTACCCCCGGTGTATGGGAGAAGAAGACTATGGAAATTGCAGTGGCTGCCAATACCAACACCCTGCAAATCCAGCTGTATGCCCAGGATGACGGTGCAGATTTCTATATTGACGATCTGAAGCTGACCGAAGAAGTGGCAGATGTAGCTGCCAATCATGATGTTACCCTGAGCCTGAACCAGGTCACCGGTGACGGCACCTGGCAGTTTAGCATCAGCGAAGCACCTGCCGACAAGTACTACAAGGTTCCTGCCATCATCGACGGCGTGGAATGCAACTTCCTGATGGGCGAATCCGGCGGTATTATGTGTGTATACCCCAACTTCTTCCCCGCTCTGGGCGGTGCAGTTCCCACCCAGCAGATCATCATTAAGGCCGGCGCTGTGTTGAAGGCAGTTGATGCCAATGGCGGCTGGGCAGAGATCGAGGGTGCAGATACCTATACCCTGACCGAAACTATCGACCTGAGCTTTGTAAACGGCGCTTGGAGCAAGACCGTTTACACGGAAGATGTAACCCTGAGCCTGAACCAGGTTACCGGTGACGGCACCTGGCAGTTTGCCATCAGCGAAGTTCCTGCTGAAAATTACTACAAGGTTCCCGCTATCATCGACGGCGTAGAATGCAACTTCCTGATGGGAAAAGCCGGCGATATTATGTGTGTATACCCCAACTTCTTCCCCGCTCTGGGCGGCGCAGTTCCCGTTGAATCCTTCGTGATCGAAGAAGGCGCAGCTATGAAGGCTGTAGACTCCGCCAATGGCTGGCAGGAGATCGAAGGCGCAACCGTTCTGGCTGTTTCCGAGAAGATCGACCTGAGCTGTGTAAACGGTGTATGGGGCAAGACCCTTTATACTTCTGAAATTTCTCTGGACCTGAATCAGGTTACCGGCGACGGCACCTGGCAGTTTGCTATCAGCGAAGTTCCTGCTGAAAATTACTACAAGGTTCCCGCTATCATCGACGGCGTAGAATGCAACTTCCTGCTGGGAAAAGCCGGCGAGATTATGTGCGTATACCCCGACTTCTTCCGTGCTCTGGGCGGCGCAGTTCCTGCTGAATCCATCGTGATCGAAGAAGGCGCAATTTTGATGGCTGTAGACTCCACCAACGGCTGGCAGGAGATCGAAGGCGCAACCGCACTGGTTGTTACCAACGGATTGAATCTTGTTAACCATCAGGGAACCTGGATGGATCCCAGCCAGATTGTAGAAACTGTGTTTACAGAGCTGAAGGCTTCTGATCTGAGTGTTTATAGAGCAGAAGATCAGGCTGTAGAACAGTTCCGTTCCACTTTTGCTATCTCTTCCGCTGTTGCCATCGGCAATGCCGGCTGGGCTAACTTCGAAGCAGTCAATGCCAAGGTTCTGGTAGACGGCAATGAAACCAGCACAGTATTCGGCATGGTTCCTGCCTCCGATTCCAGCTGGGCCAACGAAAGCGCATTCCTGCTGTATATCACCGGCGAAGGCTACTGGGATGCTGCATCTACTGCAGATTCCATCACCATCTGTGCCGGTACGATGATCGTATCTCCCCTGGATAACACCAAGGGCTTCAAGTTCACCGAAGACTTCGTAATCTATAGAAACGAAGATGGCTCCTGGGATACCACCGAGAATCCCGAGGTGGAAAAGCAGGAGATCACCATCGGTCTGAACACCGTTACCGGTGATGGCACCTGGCAGCTTGGCGTGACTGGCGAAGCTATTCCCAACGGCTACTATAAGATTCCCGTATCCGTTGACGGCAATGCCTGCGATGTACTGGCTGAGTACAACGGCGAAATTCTGATTATTTATCCCAACTTCTTCCCCGCTCTGGGCGGTGCTGTTCCTGCAGAATCTCTCGTGATTGCAAAGGGTGCAGCTTTGAAGACTGTGGATTCCACCGATGACTGGAAGGAACTGGAAGCAACACCTGTAGTTGTTACTTCTGAACTGAAGGTCGAAAATATTCAGGGCAAGTGGTACGAAATGAGCAAGTATGCAGATGTAAACTTCACCGAAATTTACGCTGCTGATCTGGATATGTACTACTACAACATCATCCGTTTGGGCGATTATAGCGACTTTGAGCTGGATATGGCTCTGCTGAAGTATCCCGAGTATGAGGATCTGGTGGAATTCTACGGCAGAGATGCAAACCTGACCACCTTCGGCATTAAGTCCACTATCCCCAGCCTGCAGATCCCCAACCACGAAAGCTGGCCCAACTTCTCTCTGATCGGCACGATCACTGTAGAAGGTGCTGAGCCTTGGGAGACCTATGTGATGCATACGCCCGCCAGCGGTACGGAAGATGCCGAAACAGCTATGGACAATGCATTCCTGGTTCGTTTCATCAATGGCTTTGTAGGCGATCAGGCTGCTTCCATCACCATCGAGCCCGGTACTATGATCGTTTCCCATGACGGCACCGCAGGCTTCATCTTCGTCGACGGCTATACCCTGTGCCGTGACAGCGAAGGCAACTGGAGTGAAAAAGCCCCCACCCCCGAAGGCCCCATCGTAGACGAGAACCTGAAGTTTGACTTCATCAGCTTGAGCTATCAGGACTACATTGGTCTGCAGTTCATCGCATCTCAGGGTTCTTACGACAAGATCTATCTGGAAGTCGTACAGAAGACTTGGGAAAATGGTCAGTTTGTTGATGTAACTGACACTCTGGAGCCCGGCGAGTACTATGGCTTCAAGTTCTTCGAAATCGGCGTAGCATCCTGGTCTATGACCGAAGAAATCAGTGTTGTACTGTGCGGCGAGAAGGACGGCGTGGTTTATGTCGGCCAGACAATGACCACCACTATCGAGGCGCTGTCCATCAACTTCCTGAAGAACAATGCTGCTGCTCAGCCCAAGGAC
>JAZRLK010000056.1:0-23677 GCA_045646805.1 Faecousia sp. | reverse complement strand
GGCTTCATCCAGCAGATCGGCACTCCCCAGGAAGTGTTCCATCATCCCTACAACCTGTTCGTAGCCGGCTTCATCGGCTCCCCCCAGATGAACCTGTTCGATGCCAAGCTGGTTAAGCAGAATGGTAAGTACTGCGTAGATCTGAACGGCTATGTTGTAGAGCTGTCCGCTGACAAGCAGGCTGCTCTGGCTGCCAACAATGTTGCAGAGCAGGAGATCACCCTGGGTCTGCGTCCTGAGCACATCACTCTGGGCTCTGAGGGCGTTTCCGCTGTGATCAATGTTCACGAGCTGATGGGCTCCTCTGTCCACCTGCACGTTGACACCTGCGGCAAAGATGCTATCGTGATCGTTAACACCATGGATATGACCGGCGCTGAAGTCGCTGCTCTGTCTTCCGGTGTTGAAGTTAAGCTGACCTTCGGCGGCAACAACTGCCACGTGTTCGGCAAGGAATCCGGCATCAACCTGGAGGCTTAATTACTACATAAAAATCCCGGTGGATTTCTCCACCGGGATTTTTCAGAGTATCAAAGAACCCCCAAACCGTCAAAATGCAGTATTTCTATCTTGGCCCCCTCGTTTTGAGGGGGCTGGCAAAAACGCAGTTTTTTGACTGGGGGAGTTACAGAAAACCCTTGCTACGCAAGACATTTCGACTTACTGCGCAACTCGCCCTCTACCGTACCACCTGTACGCCGACGAGTGCGAGTTGCTTGTCTTTGGCGCTTCTATGCCCTCTGCAGTCTGTCAAAAAAGTACTTTTTTGACAGACTGAAAAATCCGGGTGGAGAAATCCACCGGGATTTTTTATGTCCTTTACAGCATATTTTCATCATACGTTGCCCGGATGCCGCCGATGAATTTCGGTCTGGTGCGGGCAGCAACCACAAGGGCATCACCAATGCGGTTATTTTCCAGTCTGACCGGAACAGCTACTTTTTTCAGGTGCATTCCGATCAAGGTAAAGCCGATGTCCAAACCGGCATCCGCCTGAATCTGCTCCACAGCAACAGGCTCTGAAAAAGCGGCATAGGCTGCCGTAGCCAAAGATCCACCAGCCTTGGGCTGTGGCACTACATTGACGATCTCTGCTCCCGACACAGCCGCACGCTCTGTGATGATTGCCCGGTTCAGATGCTCGCAGCACTGGATCGCCAAATAGAAATTATATTCCTTTGCGCAGTCCATAAGACCGGCAAAAATTTGTTTTGCCGTTTCCAGGCTGGAATTTGTGCCGATTTTTGCACCCAGAACCTCACTGGTAGAGCAGCCGATCACAACCGTATTGCCGGGCATAATCTTGGCTTTTTCTACCAATTCCTTCAAGGCCGCTTTGGCTTGCACATAGATCTCATTCATTTGAAAATTCCTCCCATTTTCAGAAAATTGCCACGCACCGAAAAGGGCGTGGCATTCATTTTTCAAGGTAACACAACCATGCCGTCGCCGCCTACGATTGTGGAGGGATGTTCCTCCTCATATTTGGCCTTAGCTGTCTCATAAAAAGCCGTTTTTCACGCATATTTATGACTTATAACATTATATAGGAAAAGTATATAATAATCAAGAAAAGTTTTTTAATTATATTTAAGGTATTTCCTGCGGAAATGATTTAAAATTGTCCGCTTTGCGGACTATATAATTGTCAATTTTTATCGGGCGTTAGCACGATAAACAATCATTTTCTTTTGGGTGCAAAAAATTGGGCACCCCGATTGGGGTGCCCGGAATTTTCAGATTAGCAGCAGCCGCAATTGTTGTCACAGCCACAGCCGCAACCGTTATTGGAAGCCAGGGCATTGTTGTTGCCGCAGCCGCAGAACAGAATCAGCAGAATGATGATCCAGCACCAGTTACCACCGCAGAAATTATTGTTACACATAGAAAATACCTCCGAATTTGATGTTTGCGGCAATGCCGCTCATTCCAAGATATTCCCATTTCCAAAATGTGTGACGATCATCTTATTTTAATTCCCACTGATGGATCTGGCTGGATTTTTCATACAGGCGCAGGTAACTATCGTACCGGGACTGCTCCACACTTCCCTGCTCCACCGCCTGCCGGACTGCACAACCCGGCTCTTTCCGGTGGGAACAATCGTGGAACTGGCATTGCCCCAGATAGGGAGCAAAATCTCCAAAGGCATACTGCAGATTATCCTTCAAAATCACATCCATTTGCTCTGTATCAAAGGATGCAAAGCCGGGGGTATCTGCCACATAGGTGTCCTCCCCCAAGCTGTAAAGCTCCACATGGCGGGTAGTATGCCTGCCTCTGCCCAGCTTTTGCGACACTTCGCCGGTTGCCAATTGCAAATGGGGGCAGAGCTTATTGAGCATACTGGATTTGCCCACGCCGGTATTTCCCGTAAAGGCTGTGAGTTTTCCGGCAATGAGCTGCCGCAGCTGCTCCACGCCCTCGCCGGTTTCGGCGCTGGCTACAATTACGGAAAAGCCCGCATTGCGGTAGATCTTTTCCAGATCCACCGCCGGGTCTAAATCGCATTTATTGATCAGGATATACACCGGCACTTCCTGGTCACCGGCTATGGCTGCCACCCGGTCAATCAAAAAAGGCTCTGTTACCGGGTTTGCATTGGCAGCAAACACCACCAGCGCATCCACATTCGCCACTGCCGGACGGATAAACCGATTTCGGCGAGGCAGTATTTTTTCTACCATTCCCTTGCCGTTTTCAACAGTGATCTCCACCAGATCGCCGGTCAAGGGACTTTCCTGGTTCTTCCGCAGACTGCCTCTGCCCCGGCAGGTTACGATACCCTCTGGGGTCTGCACATCGTAAAAACCGCTGATGGAACGGATGATCCGTCCTGTGTCTTTCTGGGTCATCAGTTTAGAAATTCACCTTCTCTGTTCCAACTTCAACATCGTTGACAAAAATAACATACACCACTTCGCCCGTACCCTTTTGCCCCGGAATGGTTACCATGGGATTTGCGCCGTCGGTAGTGCCGCTATACACCGTTTGACCGTCCCGCTTGATTACAAAGGTAATGCCGTCCTGGCTGATATATTTGGAAATATCTACCTGCACATCCACCGTTTCCGGAGCAGGGTCAGTTTCCGTAGGCTCACTGCCATCAGGCTCTGTTTGAGTAGGTTCGCTTTCCTCCGGCTCAGTTTCATTGGGATCGGGTCCTAAGGACACTTCCAGCTTGATCACCGTATCCACAGGAATCATGGTGCTTTCCGACACAGACTGGAACAGAACCGTACCTGCAGGAGAATCATGGTAATATTTAATATAATGGGGCTCAGGGAAATCATAAGCCTTCAAAGTCTTAACCGCCACATCCAGGCTCATTCCCACAAGGCCGGGCATAGGCTTAGTCACAATACCCTCCGGGGCTTCGCCAAGGCTGATCCAGATCGTAACCGTTTGACCGGAAGTGATGATATCTCCGGATTCCGGCTGAGTTCGGATGACCTTGCCTGCATCCAGGCTATTATACTCCGTTTCTACAACTACATTGGTTTCCAGACTCAGACTGTCCAGATCCTTCCGGGCTTTTTCCTCCGTCAGACCAATCAGGTTGATCATCTGGGTTGGCTCCGATGCGCCCTTACTGACTACAACATAGACCGTTGTGCCGACCCGGTACCTACCGGGTTTCGGGTTTTGGTCGATGATTTGTCCGGCTTCATACTCCGTGTCATAAACACTTCGGCTTTCCTTGATAATCAAGCCTTCGATAGGCTGCAGGGTATCCAAATATTCACCCCGCAGATCCGGAACTTCCACCATTTTACCGCCTGTGCCACTGAGCAGAAAATACAGGAAAATCACAATAGCAATGATGCAAACCAGCGACAAAGATACAATTGCCACCGTTGTTACCACGCTGAATCCGGAATCCTTGCCGTCTTTTTCGGCAGCGGCGTTTTTCTTGGCAGCGGCAATTCTTGCCGCTGCTGCCATTTCTGCCTGGCGCTGTTTTTTCTGGGCTTCTGCCCGCTCTTCAGCCCGGTCTGCGGCGGATTTTCCTCCATTGGAATGGAGCGTCAAAGACTGCTTTGACTGCTTGCCCAAGATTTTACCCCCTACGGGATAACGGAACACCAGGGCCGGATTTTTCCGAAATTCTTCCATGTCCGTCAGCATTTGGGTGGCGGTAGCATAACGATCATCCAGCTCGTGGGCCATCGCCTTCATAATGATCTGCTCCATACCGCCGGGAATATTAGGATTCAAGGCTGTGGGCAGAACTGCGCCGCCGTTGATATGAGCAATGGCAACAGACACCGGGGAATCTCCCTCATAAGGCGGTCTGCCGCTCATCATTTCATACATCACAACACCCAGAGAATAGATATCCGAACGATTGTCCACTCTGCCGCCCTTGGCCTGCTCCGGAGAGATATAGTGGACAGAGCCCAAGGCTTCCTTGGTCAGTGTATCGCCCTTGGACATCATCCGGGCAATGCCGAAATCAGCCACCTTTACAGAGCCGTTTTTCAGCACCATCACATTATGGGGCTTGATATCCCGGTGGACAACGCCCCGGCTGGGGGCGTGCTCCAGAGCCTTGGCAATCTGCATAGCAAAATGCAATGTTTCTTTCCAGTTGAGAACGCCCTTTTTCTCCATATACTGCTTCAGGGTGATGCCTTCAATCAGCTCCATCACGATATAGTCTGCCTCCATGGAGATGGAAGTGGACACATCGTACACCGATACGATATTCGGATGGGACAGCATAGCAACCGCCTGGCTTTCCGCATGGAAACGGCGGCGGAAGTCCTCATCCTCCAAAAAGTCATCTTTCAGTATCTTGATCGCCACCAGGCGGTTAAGCCTGTGGCATCGGGCTTTATATACAACAGCCATACCGCCGGAACCAATCATTTCCAGTATTTCATACCGGTTGTCCAGCAGACGGCCAATATACTTATCCATCATGTAAACTCCTTTCGCATCCGGCTTAGATTTCTGCAATTACGCAGGTCACATTATCCGGAGCGCCCCGTCTTTTTGCAATATCTACCAAGCTTTGGCAGCAGGCCTGCTTATCTGCGCCGTGGATCACCTCGAAGAGAACCTCCTGGTCGTCCAAAAGGTTGGTAAGACCGTCGCTGCACAACAGCAAATATGTACCCTTTTCCAATTGGCGGTGGAAGATATCACCTTCAGTGACTGCTTCTGTGCCCACTGCACGGGTAATGTAGTTTTTGCCGGGATAGGATTTTGCCTGCTCGGAGGTGAGTTCTCCCCGATCCACCATCATCTGCACCAGAGAATGATCCTTGGAGATCTGCTCGATGCCCTTTGCGTTGATGCTGTAAGCACGGCTGTCGCCCACATTCAGAATCGTTGCTTTTCGGTTTTGGATCAGAGCCGCAACCAGGGTTGTGCCCATACCGGAGAACTCTTCAAACTGGCAGGATTGATCGTAGACCGTGAAATTTGCCAATTTCAAGGCATTTTTCAGCATCAGATCGGTTTCTTCCGGGGTCATATCCCCTTTCCAGGAGCGTTTGATCTCCTGAGAAAATACCTCAACAGCCAAATTGCTTGCCACATCGCCGGATTTTGCGCCGCCCATGCCATCGCATACCACGCAGAGCATCGTCTTTTTATCCAATTGTTCCACGATGCAGGCATCCTGGTTGCTGGTACGGACACAGCCGGGGTCTGAAACAATCCAATATTCCATAAGCGATTACTTCCTTCCTGCCGAGTAGTTTCTGCGGAGCTGACCGCAGGATGCATCAATATCGCCGCCTAAGCTGCGGCGGACGGTTGCGGGAATGCCGGCATCCTCCAGCGTCTTCTGAAAACGCAGGACTGCCTGCCGGGTGCTGGGTTTTAAGGGGCTTTCCTCCACATGGTTCAGCGGAATCAGATTCACATGGGCACTGATGCCCTTGAGCCGCTTGACCAAAAGATTTGCAGCCTCCGGGGTATCGTTGACGCCGTGGATCATAGCATATTCAAAGGAAATGCGGCGGCCGGTTTTCTGATAGTACCGGCGGCAGGCATCCAAAAGCTGTGCGGTGGGATATGCCTTGTTCACCGGCATAATGGTATCCCGAACCTGGTCACTGGGGGCGTGGAGAGATACCGACAGCGTCAGCTGCAGCTTTTTCTCTGCCAGCGCATCGATCATAGGAACAAGGCCGCAGGTGGAAAGGCTGATATGGCGCATAGAGATGTTCATACCATCGGGGTGGTTCACCAGCTCCAAAAAGCGCATTACATTATCATAATTATCCAGCGGTTCGCCAATGCCCATCAGCACAATATGGGAGATGGGCTGACCGGAATCCTTTTGGGTGAACAGAACCTGATCCAGCATTTCGTGGGGCTGCAATTGGCGGACAAAGCCTGCCAAGGTGGATGCGCAGAAGGCGCAGCCCATTTTGCAGCCCACTTCGGTAGAAATACAGACGGAATTGCCATAGTGGTAGCGCATCAAAACCGTTTCCACACAGTTGCCGTCTTCCAATGCCCACAAATATTTCACCGTGCCGTCTTTTTCCGACTCCTGCCGGCGCAGCACTTTGGGGGTATAGATGGGATATTTTTCTGCCAGAATATCCCGCAGTGCTTTGGGCAGGTTGGTCATCTCGTCATAAGAGGACACGCCCTTATGCAGCCAGGAAAACACCTGCCCGGCACGAAACGCCGGTTGCCCCAGCTCTTTGAGAACTGCGCCGATCTCCTGGGCTGTCATAGATTTTAAAGATTTCATAATTTTCTCCGCAGGCGGCATACAAAGAAACCGTCTGTATCAAATTCTCCGGGAACAAAGGTAAACATACCGGTTTCGTTTTTTGGGAAAATATCCGGTAAAATCAGGTTTTCCTTTGTAAATTCCGGGTTTTTTTTCAAGAATTTTTCCACAACACCCTCATTTTCCCGGCGCACCAAGGTACAGGTTGAGTACATCAGCACACCGCCGGGTTTTACATAGGATGCCTGGTTATTTAAAATCGCAAGCTGCAATTGGGGTAGATCCTTCATACTATCCGGGTCTTTATAGCGGATATCCGGTTTTTTGCGGATAATGCCGTAGCCGGAGCAAGGCACATCGGCAATAACAATATCCATTTGTCCGATCCACTGAGGATTTTGCCGGGATGCATCCTGCTCCATAGCCTGCAAGCCTTCAATCCCCAGCCGGACTGCGCCCTTTTCGATGAGCTGGGCCTTGTGGCTATGGATATCGCAGGTGATGATCTTCGCCCTTCCATCCGTTGCCATAGCCGCGGCAAAGCTTTTGCCGCCGGGTGCGCCGCAGCAATCCAGAATCTGAATTTCCTCTTTGGGCAGACGGGCGCAAAGCACGCTCAGCTTGGCAGCCGGGTCTTGGATGTAAAAAAGTCCCTTTTGAAAGCTGGGGAGGTGCTCAATGCTGCCGGTTTCTGAGAGAATCAGACAGTTTTCCAGCCAGGGGTGAATCTGCACCGCAACACCTTCTTGCTCGAGAATGCTTTTCAATTCTGAGGCTGTTATTTTCAAGGTATTGACTTGTGCATATGTTTTGGGTGCGCTGTTGTTGGCCCGAAGCATCCCTTCCAGCCGGTCTTCTCCCACATAAGCCCGAAACAGCTCCACCAGACCTTGAGGATGGGAATAGGTTTCCCACAATGTTTCCGGCTGGCGGATATTTTCTTTGCTCCGAACGGCATTGCGAAGTACAGCATTGACCAATCCCGGAGCGGATTTTACCTTGGGGCAATAGGCCTTTGCCAAGGATACGGATTCGTTGACCGCCGCAGAATCGGGGATTTTATCGGACTCAAAAAGCTGGTACAGACCCAAATGGAGGATATCCCGCACCGCAGGATGGAGATCCTTCAGTTTGCCGGTGAGCAGCTGCTGCAAATAAAAATCCAGCTTGCCCCGGTTTTGCAGAACGCCGTAGCACAGTCGGGCTGCCAACGCCGCTTCCCGCCGATCCAGCCGATCACGGCTGATATAAGACTTGAGGGCAGCATTGGACCAGGCGCCCTCCTTGCGGCAGGCGATGAGCACATTCAGTGCGGTTTCCCGGGCGCCCACAGTTACAGCTCCAGAGGATGACCCCGGAAGTAATCCGGCGCTGCCATCCGTTTTCCGCCCTCGGCCTGCAAGGTACGGATCTCAATCACGCCGCTGCCGCAGGCCATCTTCAGACCGGTTTTGGTAAGACCCAGGATACTACCCGGTTCTGCGGTGGTATTTTCCTCCATAACGGCAGTTTCGTATACTTTAAAGCGCTGTCCCTGCAGCTGCATAGTTGCCACAGGCCAGGGATTCATACCACGCACATGGTTATGGATCTGACAGGCTGTTTTTGCAAAATCAATGGGGCACATAGTTTTATCCAGCATAGGGGCGTAGGTTGCCTTGCTGGAATCCTGGGGTGTCCGGCAGGCAATTCCGCAGCCGATTGCGCAAAGGGTTTTATCCAAAAGCTCTGCGCCCAAAATTGCCAGACGGTCCAGAAGCTCGCCGGCAGTTTCATTGGGGTCGATGGGAGTTTTGGAAATATCGATAATATCACCAGCATCCATCTCCCGGCACAGGTACATCGCCGTCACGCCGGTTTCAGTCAAGCCGTCCAGCACCGCCCACTGGTAAGGGGCAGAACCCCGGTAGGCAGGGAGCAAACTTGCGTGGATGTTGATGCAGCCTTTTTCCGGAATATCCAGTACCTTCTGGGGCAGGATGCGACCATAGGCAACCACTGCCACCACATCCGGGCAAAGGCTGCGAAGCTCCTCAACCGTTTCTTCCTCCCGGAAGTTTTCCGGCTGATAGACCGGCAAATTATGGGCAAGCGCCACTTCCTTCACAGGGGAAAAGGCCAGCTTCATACCGCGGTTTTTGGGTCTGTCCGGCTGGGTGTACACGCCCACCACATTATGACCTGCTTCCAATATTCTATTCAGACAGGTGGCCGCAATATCCGGCGTACCCATAAAAACAACGCGCATTACTCGTCATCTCCCATCAGTTCTTCATCCGTCAGGTAGCGGTCCATTACTTCGGTGTAGATAATGCCGTCCAGGTGGTCCAGCTCGTGACAGAAGCACCGGGCGATCAATTCTTCGCCCTCGCACTCGTACCAGTTACCGTTACGATCCTGGGCACGGACCTTGGCATAATAAGGCCGTTTCACCAGACCGTACTTTCCGGGTACACTCAGGCAGCCTTCTGCGCCTACCTGTTCGCCGTCGGTTTCCAGCAATTCGGGGTTGATCAGCTCCAAAATTTCCTCGCCGGTATCCACCAGCACCACCCGGCGCAAAATGCCAACCTGGGGAGCTGCCAAACCTACGCCTTGAGAATCAATCAAGGTCTGGCGCATATCGTCCAGAAGGTCGTGAAGCTTTTTGTCAAAGTTTTCCACTGGTCTGCAAGTCTTATGCAGAGCAGACTCGTCAACTGTTAATATTTTTCTGATTCCCATCTTTTTTTCTCCTATTCAAAGCCGTTGATATCAATAAAGGCTGAAACTTTTCTATTTTCCCGATCCTGGCTGAACTGCCGCAGCAGATGTCCCAGCAGCATACGCAAAGGTTGATTCAAGCTACAGCGCAAAGTCAGACGGTAGCGGAAATGATAATTGATTTTCGGAACCGGGCACGGTGCCGGACCTAACACAATCCCATCCTGCGACCCATATTGGGGATCTTTCAGAAGGGCCTGCAGGCTATCACGGAATTTGGCGGCACCCCGGAGCACCCGGGCTTCATCCTCACCGGAGAAAGTCACCAGCACCACATCGGCAAAGGGCGGATACCGCAGAACTTGCCGCATTCCGATCTCCATTTCATAAAAGCTGTCGTAGTCCTGACGGGCTGCCATTTGGATCACCTGGTGCTCCGGCACGAGGGTTTGGATCATAGCAGTTCCGGGGCTGTCTCCCCGGCCTGCACGTCCCACAACCTGGGTCAGCATATTAAACGTCGTTTCGTGGGCACGGAAGCTATCGTGATAAAGCCCCATATCCCCATCGAGAACACCAACCAATGTCACATCCGGCAGATTTAAGCCCTTTGCCACCATTTGCGTACCCAAAAGCACGGATGTTTTCTCCTTCTGGAATTTTTCCAGAATCACTTCGTGGGTATTGACGGCACTGACGGTATCGGCATCCATCCGCGCCACCGTCATATCCGGAAATACTGCCTGTATTTCCTGCTGCACCTTTTGCGTTCCCGTGCCGATCCGCTTGACTGGGCCGCCGCATTGGCAGCGCTGGGGAACAGGCTGGGAGTAGCCGCAATAATGGCACATAAGCCGCTCATTGGCAGAATGGTATGTAAGCCGGGCGCTGCACCGGGGACATTCCGGAATTTCGCCGCAATCCACGCAGACCAAGGCTCGGCTGTTGCCCCGGCGATTTAAGAACAAAACTGTTTGCTTTCCATTTTGGAAATTTTCTCCCATAGCATCCTGCAAAGAATAGCTCAGGGAGGTATCATTGCCCTGCTTTACCTGCTCTTTGATATCCACGATCTGCACATCCGGCAAGCTTCTGCCGCCAAATCGGGCAGGCAGGGTATAGAGCTGATATGCGCCGGTTTTGGCGTGGTACATCGTTTCCACCGAAGGTGTGGCAGAGCCCATAACCACCAGGGCGTTTTCTTTCAAACCACGCCACAGCGCCACTTCCCTGGCGTGGTAGCGGGGTGTATTTTCCGATTTATAAGAGTGCTCCTGCTCTTCATCCAGAATTATCAGTCCCAGGCAGGCGCAGGGGGCAAACACCGCAGAACGGGTGCCAACCACAACCTTTGCATCGCCGCAGCGGATCCGTTTCCACTGGTCATATCGCTCCGATGCAGGCAGGGAGCTATGGAGCACTGCCACCTGGTCCTCAAACCAGGCTGTCATCACCCCTAAAAGCTGGGGAGTCAGCGCAATTTCGGGAACCAGCAGAACTGCTTGCTTTCCCATATCCAGGCAGCTTTGGATCAGGCGGATATACACCGCCGTTTTGCCTGAACCGGTTACGCCGTACAGCAGCGCTGCGCCGGGACTTTGCTTTTGCATTTGCTCATTAAGCCCCAAAAATGCCGCCTGCTGATGGTCGCTCAAAACCAACGGCTTTTCCACCCGGGCAGGCTGAATCTGACGGCAGCGAAGAACGGGCTTTTCCCACAATTGCAGATAGCCCAATTCCGCAAGGCGCTTGACCGTTGCCGGTTTTGCGCCCGTATAATAGCAAAGCTCTTTCACCGAAACACTGCCCACGGAGCAGACCGTTTCCAAAATACTTCGCTGCATAGCAGCAGACTTTGGGCGGGTAGCGGCGTATTCCATAGTTTCTTCCACAGAGGCAGCCAAGGCGGCAATTTTCTCTGTTTTATCCCCGGTTTTCCGGGAGAAGCTTTGCTGGGCTTTGATCCATTTTTTGTTTAAAAGATAGCGGATGGCCTTTTCGTAAGCCTCCTCATCGGGCACTGCCTGGCGCAGGATCTCTCCATTGCTGCTGCCGCCACAATCGGACAGGATCTGCAGGATCACCCCGGCATCCTTTTGCCGGGGAGGCTTTTCCTGCCAGCTTCCATCTTCCGTCAGCGAAAACTGCTCGTTGGTTTTAAACCAAAGTCCTGCCGGGAGCATAGCACGAACCGCATCATAGAGGGTGCAGTAGCACCGCTGGCGCAAAAAAGCAGCCAGGCGGAGCATATTTTCACTGAGCAGGGGCTCTGCATCCAGCACCTGGGCTATGGCTTTGAGCTGGCCTTCTTCCGCCTGCTCTACCGATAAGACCACGCCTTCGCACAGGTTATTACCTCTGCCGAAGGGCACAACCACCCGAACACCGGGCTGCACCTGCATACCCTCGGGGATCACATAGGAATAGGGCTTATCAATGGCAAAATTCGCCGCGCTTACAGCAATTTTTCCAATCATAAACCCTTCCTCCCGATTCTTTTATGCAGATATTTTAGTTCTTATATTCCTCTTTCAAGGATGCGGAAAGCTTGCCCTCGGCAACTTCCCAAATGGCCAATGTTACGGGCTTTTCTGTCAGCTCTTCCTGGTACTGCTCTGCCTCGCTGGCGATCTGACGGGCGCGCTGGGCAACCACGTTCACCAACAAATAACGGCTGTCAACATTCTTCAGCAAATCTGCTACAGGGGGGTACAACATATCAATTTCCTCCATTTTTATCCGCCTCTTGGGCGATAATTTTTAATATTTCCGCGGCACAGGATTCAACCCGGTCGTTGATTACTATGTAGTTATATTTTTTGCTCTGCTCCATTTCCCAAATGGCCCGCTCCAGGCGAACCTGGATCTGCTCTTCTTCCGTATCACCACGGCTGCGCAGGCGGCGCTCCACCTCTTCCATAGCCGGGGGAGCAATGAAGATCAGAACTGCATCGGGGCAGGCACTTTTGACTGCGAATGCGCCGTTGGGCTCGATATCCAGGATCACGTGACCCCGGGCAAGCTTTTCTTCCAACTGCTGACGGGGTGTGCCGTAGAAGTTGTCCATATGGGCATCATACTCCACAAATTCCTCACGGGTGATCATATCCCGGAAGGTATCTTTGGATACAAAGGTGTAGTTCACGCCGTCGATCTCACCGGGGCGAGGTTTCCTTGTGGTGGCAGATACGGAGAACAGCAGATCCGGCTGCAGCTCCATTGCCTTGGCAAGCACCGTGCTCTTACCTACTCCGGAGGCACCGGAGATCACAAAAAGTTTTCCGTTAGACATCTTTCTCTTCCTTTCCCTCTTCCCAGCGGTCTGCCAGGGCTTCCGGTGTTAATGCGGACAGGATTACATGGTCTGTATCCATCAGGATCACCGACCGGGTCTTTCGACCATAGGAGGCATCGATCAGCATTCCCCGCTCCTTTGCCTCCTGCATCACCCGCTTGATGGGCGCAGATTCCGGCTCCAAAACACTCAGAACCCGACCGGGGGCGATCATACTGCCAAAACCAATACTGATAAGCTTCATAGTTTCCCTCGGTATCACTCGATGTTCTGGGTCTGTTCCCGGATTTTTTCCAGCTCCGCCTTGATATCCACAACGATCCGCGCCAAATTCACATCGGTGCATTTAGAGCCGATGGTATTGGCCTCCCGGTTCATCTCCTGGAGCAGGAAATCCAACTTTCTGCCGATTGCGCCGCCGGCAGTGAGCATCTGGTTCATCTGGTCGATATGGCTGCGCAGGCGGACGGTTTCCTCGTCAACGGCAACCTTATCGGCAAAAATGGCAGCTTCTGTCAGGATTCGGCTTTCATCAATGGATGTGTTCTCCAACACTTCACGCAGCTTATTTTCCAAGCGTGTGCGGTAGTCGATCACGGTTTGACCGTTACCCTGCTCTACCAATGCAACATAATTCAAAATGGTATTGCCCCGGCTGCGCAGATCCTGTTCCAAAGCCTTTCCTTCGGTACAGCGCATCTCGTTGTAGCTTTCCAGAGCCTTGGTCACAACGCTCATCAGATCTGCCAAAAGCTGATCTTCATCCACCTGGGGCTTATCGATCTGGAACACCTCAGGCATACGGGACAGGGTGGATACCCGGATATCGTCAACAATGCCAAACTCATCGACCATACGGTGCATAGCGTCCAGATAACTTTTTAAAACTGCCTCATTAAGCGTAACCTGGACTTCATCACCGCATTCACTGTGAACGGAGATATAAACATCCACCTTACCTCTGGAAACACTGCCCTTTACCGCCTGCTTGACCGCCTCTTCACCGAAGGTGAGGATTCGGGGCAGACGCACAGAACAATCCAAATAGCGGTTATTCACAGAACGCAGTTCTACTGTAAATTCCCGGCCGTTTACCGTTTCTACCGCCCGGCCGTAGCCGGTCATACTTTTTATCAAAGCCATTATCCCCTTTTTCCTGTTATTTTTATTCACCGTTTCCGGCAGGATCTGTAACCGTGATCAAAACGGTGTACGGATTGCCGTCAGCCTTGCTGACAACCGCCACATTGCTAGGCTCTCCTGCAATGGAAACATCCACTGTCCAATCCTTCATCATACCGACCTTAGCTTCCGTAAGGTCAATGGAAGCCTTGATCATCTGCTCTGTCAGCGCATTGACCGCATTGGGTATGCCCCGGACACGAATCATAATCTGCACTTCGGAAATCTCAATTTCCACGCCTGCAGGCTGATTGAGAAGCTGGATATCATCTCGTTTGATTACAAATTCCTTCGTCATCAATTCGGGAAGCTCCACCGTAACCGTCACTTCCGTAAATCCGCCTCGGCTGGTAACGCCATTGGGCAGGTTTACCGGCAGCTTCAGCGGCTCATCACCCACTTCCACAGTACCCAGGTCGATCGTACCCAGGGAAATCTCTGTCAAATCCTTCAGCACTTCTTCTGTGCCCAAAACGGTTATCTCGGAATATTCCAGCTTGATAACGGTATTTTTGCTGGTAGCACCGCCGCCATCGATCACTTCCACAGTCAGCGGAAGAACCTTCTTCATACGGATGGGCAATGTTACATTGATCTTATCCGCCGTGCCGGGGGTAACGGTTACATAGCGGGCATCCACTTCCTGCCCGTCTTTATCGCACAGCGTTACCACATATTCTCCGGATACATCAGATTTGGTATCCTCGGCAAGCTGCATATCGATTCTTGCCTCTGTGATTTTCTCCACCACGTCCTTAGGACCGAAGATGCTGATTTCCGACAACTCCTGCTCCACACTCAAAGGACCGTAACCTGCGGCGATCATTGCTTCGTCAAAATAGATCTTAACGGGAACCTGATCGTTACTGGATGCTTCCACCACATTCAGCACAACGCCTGCAGGATTCTGGTTTTCCACCGTTACCGCACTTTGGGCAACATTGCTGGGAAAAGAAATCTTATAATCCAGCGAAGCTTCACCGGAAGACGCAATATGAGATACATCCAAAGTGACTGTAATATTGGAGGAGCTGAGTTTATTCAGATCCTTCCGGTTGCCGGACAGAACCAGGTCTACCTTCAGATTATCCACATCCTGCAAAAGCATCAGGCTCTTTTGTTCCAAAACATCCTCGCCTACCAACTCCACCTTCACACCCCGGAAGGTATCCTGGTATTCCGGACCTACCACCATAACTACATACAGCCACAAGGCAAAGGAGATTGCCAGTGCCATGGCAAACGTCATAATTTTCTTTGCCACGATCAGGCACCTCCTTTATCTTTTTTTGTGATTTTCTGCAGAAGATCCAGCGGCTTATTTTCCGTTTTTTCCTCTGTACAAAGCTCGCTGCGGAGCAGTTTTTCCAAGGTCTGAGGGGCAAGATGACGCTTGAGCATACCGCCTACGGCAACAGAGATGACGCCGGTTTCCTCAGAAACCACCACAACCACCGCATCGGTTGCTTCGCTCATACCCACCGCTGCTCTGTGCCGGGTGCCCAAATCCGCATGCAGGCGCTTGCTGTCGGAAAGAGGCAGCACGCAGCCAGCGGCCCATACCCGACCGTCCCGGATGATCATAGCACCGTCGTGAAGGGCGGCCTTGGGGAAGAATATGTTTCGGATCAGCTGTTCGGATGTATTAGCGTCGATGACAGTTCCGGTCTTGGCAAATTCATCTACCATGCTATCCCGGGCAAATACGATTAAGGCACCGATGCGCTCTTTGCTCATTGCCTCGCAGGCTTCAACAGTATGGCGGATGACAGGAACCATCTGCTGAGTTTCTTCCTGAGGACTTAAAAACTTTTTGATCTTCACATTGCTCAGATGGTCGATCATTCGCCGCAGCTCCGGCTGGAACAAAACGACAATGGCAATCAATCCGACTGTGAGCAATTCATTCAAAATAAAATGCAGGGCGTGGAGATTCAGAAGGTCCGTCAGCCAGGTGATCAGCAGGAATGCCGCCACCACCCGGGCAATTTTAGATGTGCCGGTTGTGCGCAGCAGGGGCATCAGCCAATAAATCAGGCAGGCAACTGCAATAATATCCAAATAATCCGACCACTGCATTCTGGTCAGCTGTTCAAAAAACGCCTTTAAAAACTCCATAATTGCCCTCTTCCCTTTATTAAGTGTATCGTAAAATGCAATATTTCTGCATCATAGTATAATTATCCTATTATCCTGTCTATTATAGCGGATTGAATTGATTATATCAATAGGATTTGCAAAAAAAATGCAGGAAAATTCCCCGGAATTTCCTGCATTTTTATAAATCTATTTCTTATTTTACCCTTTGCAAAAGTTTCAGAAAATCCCATGCCTGTTTGGCCGATGCATCGTGACCAAAGCTCAACCGCACAGTTCCCGTTTGCAGCGTCCCTGCGGTTTGGTGGGCTAAGGGTGCGCAATGCAAACCGGCACGGACGGCTACGCCCTTTTGTGCCAGTTTCTCTGCCAGCAGCTCACAATCCGCTTGCCCCGTAAAGCTCACGGTTCCGCTCTGATGCTCCCCGGAAAATACACAGTAGCCCATCTTTTTGAGCCCATCGGCGCAATATTTTGCTGCTTTTTGCTCTTTTTCCCGTATTCTGTCAAGACCTGTCTTTTCCAACCATTTTAGCCCCGCCTCCAAGCCGGCGATCCCCGGCACATTCAGTGTTCCCGCTTCCAGCATATCCGGAAGCTCTGTTGGCATATTCTGATTGGCAGAACTGCTGCCCGTTCCTCCCTGGAGCAAAGGTTTCGGAGTGCTGCCGCAGAGCAAAATTCCCGTTCCGGCAGGCCCCAGCAGACCTTTATGACCGGGCATTGCAATAAAATCTGCCCCTAAGCGGTTTAGATGCACCGGCAAAACTCCGGCGGATTGGGCCGCATCCACGATAAAAGGCACGCCGTACCGGCGGCAAAGGGCTGCCATTTCCTCCACCGGCAAAATATAGCCGAACACATTGGAGCAATGGGTAAACACCGCCGCAGAAACCCCTTTTTGCAAGGCATCTTCAAACTCCTCCAGCGTGTTTTCCCAGTCAAACAGCCGGGATCCTGCCACCACCGTTTGGACATTCCGGGCGAAGAGGGGTCTTGTGACTGCATTGTGCTCAAAGCCAGTGATTGCCACCCGGCTCCCCGGCTTTACCAAAGAATGAATGGCAACATTCAGCCCGTGAGTGCAATTATGGGTAAAAACCACCTGCTCCGGCTGGCAGTCGAACATCTTTGCCGCCTGCTCCCGACAACGGTAGACCTGCTGCGCCGCCAACATTGCTGTCCTATGACCGCCTCTGCCGGGGTTTGCGCAATGCTCCAGCGCCCAGGCTATCGCTCTGCCCACCTGCTCCGGTTTGTGCAGGGAAGTTGCGCCGTTATCCAGATAGATCATAGGGTCATTTCCTCAAATGCCCCGTTTTCACTGAGCAGATAGACTCTCCTGAAGGAAACTCCGGACTGCCGGAGCAGACCTACTGCCCGGGCTACATCGCTGTGCCGGATGCGCAGACTGTAGCCGCAGCCCTGCTCCTCCATCCAGCGGGGTGTTCTTTGCAATGCGCAGGAAATTCCCGACCGCCGCAAAAGCCCCTCGCCTTTTTGGGAGATCGTGACGGATCGAAAGGTAATATAGCAAAATTTCATAAAAATCCCTCCCGGGACAATGTATGCCCGGGAGGGATAAATTGTGTTGATTCGCAAGCAGCCGCTCAGACTGCTTACATAATATTGTATGGCTTTTTTCTTATTCTCTCTATCACGGGGCCTTCTCACAGCTGTGTTTTCAGGAATACCGGATAATGGTCGGAAAGATAGATGCCATTGCGGCTATCCTCCCACAGGCCGGAGGTATGACGATGCCGGGAAGTTTGGCAATCTGTAAAAATATAATCGATTTTATATTTGCCGGATTTTGCATCCGGTTCACACAAGTTTTTGCCAAAATTATGCCAGGTTACAGGAATTTGCTGCGTGGTATCCGATAGTGGCCGCTGCATTGAGGCTTGGCGCAAAGCTGCCTGTGATATGATAAATTTCTTCATCAGCCACAAAGCAATAGGTATTGGTCTTCCAATCCAACAGCAGAGGTTTGCCATTGATATACAGCTTTTGGCTATAGCCTTCATTGGGCGTGACGGTCACCTTTACCGCAGCATTGGATGCCGCCGGAATACTCAAATAGAAATTCGCGCCGATATCATCGTCTAAAACAATATTCCACTGCCCAACAACCGTGGCGTTTTCAGCTGATGCATTTACCGCAAATACATTCAAGAAAAGAATGGCAGCAACCAGAATTGAAAGGATCTTTTCTTCATGATCCAAGTCCTACTCATTATTCCAGAATGTTGCTGGTAATATAATCAATGCCCCAATCTATCAATTTTCTTGCCATTTCCGGATCATTGACCGTCCATGCGTTGGTCTGCACACCCTTATCACGGCATTTTTTCAGAATCTCAGCGGAAAACATATCCTGTCGGGCATCGATGCCCATATTCCTGTCAGCCAAATCCTGAATCATAGCATCGTCGATCTCCCGGTCAACCAGATACTGCGCACACTGCTGCGGATATTTTTCCTTCAGAAGCAAAAGATTGTTCAGCTTAAAGGAGATAAAGACAGTATGCTCCATATATGCAAGAGCCTCCGTTGCACGGCAGATCTGGTCAATATCCTCGGCTGTGAATGCATCCTTCAATTCCAAAATTGCCTTCTTGCCGTAATGCTTGCAGATCTGCAGGTATTCCTCCATGGAGGGAATCCGCAAATCTGTTCTGCCCAGTTTGCCATCCATTTGCTTCAGGCGCAGACTCCGCAAAGTTTCATAGGTAGCCTTCCCGATTTCAATGTCATCGCCGGACATCCGCAGGGTGTTATCATCGTGCATAATGACAAATTTACCGTCAGCGGTCTTATGCACATCTGCTTCAATGCCGTAATAGCTGCGGTTTCCGGCTGCTATAAACGCCGCATTGGTATTTTCCGGCTCCAGACCGCACACGCCCCGGTGGGCAATCATCTGGGTATGACCTTTGTTTTCTAATTTGATTGTATTATTCATACTGATTTCCTCCCCGATATATACATCTTAATCCAGTTTCAGCAGCACACCCAGGATGCGTTTTACGCTAATCTGTAGTTGCTGCCGGGTAATGAGTCCCCGATCCAGCGCCTCTTTCAGCCGGTAATATTATTGGTTCCACCCATATTCTGCAGCTTGTCGTTGCCGTCAGCATCGGTATTATGCAATCTGACCATCAGTCAATACCTTCTTCTGCTCCGCAATAGTTATCACAACACTGCCCTAGGGGTAGAAGCCTACACTCATATAGTGCATACCGGCAAATCCCGATAAAAAATCGCCTGGGATGCCCGATCCTCAAAGATTCCCATAGGATCGTATTCCATACGAATCAGCCGGGCTGTCAGCACAGTGAAACGATATTTTTTACCGCTGACGCAGTTTTCAGTGAACGCCACCGGTCTGACCGGCCACTGAAATCGTTTATTTATCTCCATAATGCCCCCTTCTATGCATAAAGCAGGCACAACACGGGCGCAGTTTTTCTGCATCCGGATTGCACCCGCTCTCTAAAATCTCTGCGGAATATAAGGTTTAAAAAACTCAAACGTGGGGATGGCATTTTCCGTTTTCTCCATACCCACGATTTCCTTGGATACCTCATTATAATTTATGATTCCTATGAAGTCAAGGTACAGCTCATTGTTTTTTATGCATAGTTGCGGCATAGTTTCATATTTTTGCAGGCTGCACCTTTCGGCACAGCCTGCATTGTTACAACCCTTTGTCTATTTTTTATTCTTCTTTCTGTTTTTGCCGTTGATATCGTAGCGCAGGAGCACCATCAGCTCCACAGTCACCACCGATACCAACGCAGTAACCAGCTCCACCAGCAAAATAACCAGCGCAACAGACATTCCCTTAGACTGTTCCATCATCAGCGTCAGCACACAGCCAACCACTGCCACAACCAGAAGTCCGATGCCCACGCCAAGCCAGACAGTTCCTGCCAGCTTCTGGGTATACTTCCAGGCAGCAACACTGCCCATTCCAAAATAGGTGCGGTAGCCCAGCTTATGATTGGCCTCCGGAGGTGCCCATTTGCGGTAGAAAAGGCCCATAACAATAAAGAAAACAGGCCCCAATATCATCGCAGCAGCCATCCAAAAGCGCATATTGCGCAGCAGATTATCCAGCTGCGGAATTATGGCATCCAGCAGATCCGCAATTGTATTTTCCATAATTATTTTTCCTCAAGAAACTTGTTGATCTCGTGGATAAAGCCATTTACATCCTGGAACCGGCGGTAGACGGAGGCAAACCGGATATATGCCACCTCGTCCAAAGGCTTGATCCTTTCCATAACCATTTCGCCGATCTTATCGGTGCTGACCTCCCGATCCAGGGTGTTCTGGATGGTCATTTCGATCTCGGTGGTAATGCGGTCGATATCGGAGGCATCCACCTGCCGCTTATCAAAGGCACGAACCATAGAGTTGATGATCTTGTTCCGGTCAAAGCCCTGACGGGTGCCATCCCGCTTGACCACGATTACAGGCAGACTTTCCACAATCTCATATGTAGTAAATCTTCTCTGGCAAACCAGACATTCCCGGCGGCGGCGGATGCTCAAGCCGTCGTCAGAATGGCGGGAATCTACAACTTTGGATTCCTGGTCGCCGCAAAAAGGACATTTCATAGGATATCATCCTTTCGATGTTTGTTGGTGCTATTATATCAATTAGATGCCCCAGTGTCCAGCTTTTTTTGAAAATCCCATATTTTTGTTGCTTTTTTGGTCTTTCTCCGATAAAATACGGATTATAGAGGACAGATACACTGCCCTCTCCCTACAGCAGGACCGTCGGGGACGCCGGTCCCTACAAACCTTCATAAATACGGAGTTTATTATAATGAAAACCAAAAAGCTATATCTTCTCTGGCTGGGGATCTATGTTCTGTGCGCAGGTCTGGGATTGATCCCGCAGCGGAATCTGTTTTTCCAAATTTTATTGGCAATCCTGGCCTTGGTCTTTTATATTCCCGGGGTCGCACTGCTCTGCCGGGGCATCGCAGAAGGCAGTCAAAAGCTTATCCGACAGATCCGTTGGATCAGCCTTGCCAGCTTGCTGCTGACCCTGCTTTTGTTCATTATCAATGTTATGGCAGTTCACGCAGCGCAGGGCATAGGTGTGGTGCTGAACATCCTTTTGAACCTGGTTTCCGTGCCGATGTATTGCTGCTACTGGCCGGGTTTGGGTTTGTTTTTGTGGGCTTGCCTGTTTATAGGCAGTTTTCCCCGTTTGTGGAAAAAATAATATATTTTCTCAATTTATCCCTTAGTTTTCATTGTCAAAACTTGTATTTTTCAGGACTCTACCGCCGGTAGAGTCCTCTTTTCTACCCATAAGAGGGGCATTTTACCCGTTTCTCCCGTATGGGGTTTGCCATAGAGCAAAATATTTCGTAAAATACTTTCATCGGGAGCCGAATCAGGCTCCTCCATATTTTTATCAAGGAGCGTTTTACCCTATGTCTTACCGCATTATTACCGATACCTGCTGCGACCTGTGGCAGGATTTTTACAAAGAATTGGATGTGGATGTGATTTCCCTTTCTGTCAATTTCAAAGGCCAAACCATCAGCAGCTACACCGAAAGCTGGCTCAAAGAATTTTACGACGGACTCCGGGCTGGTGAAGCCGGTCAGACCTCCGCTGTCAACCCTGAGGGCTGGAAATCCCTGATTGAGCCGGTATTGGCTTCCGGGCAGGATGCCCTTGTGCTGACTTTTTCTTCCGGTTTGAGCACAACATATCAGTCCGCCGTCATCGCCGCTGATGAACTGAGCAGCGTATATCCCCAGCGCACCGTTCGGGTGGTGGATACCCTGTGCGCCTCTATGGGTCAGGGTCTTTTGGTCTGGTACGCCTGCCAAAAGCGAGATGCGGGACTGTCCCTGGATCAGCTTGCCCAATGGTGCGAGGAGAAAAAGATGAATCTTTGCCACTGGTTCACCGTGGACGATCTGATGTACCTTAAGCGGGGCGGCAGAGTCAGCGCAGCCACCGCTCTGGTTGGCACAATGCTGCAGATTAAGCCTATTATGCACGTAGACGACGAAGGACACCTCATCAAAACCGGCACTGCCCGGGGCAGAAAGAACGCCATCGATGCACTGGCTAAAAAATTGGGCGAAACCGGTCTTGCCGGAGAAAACGAAACAGTTTTCATCAGCCACGGCGACTGCCCTGCTGATGCTTTGTACCTGGCAGAAAAATTAAAGGCGGAGTACGGCGTCAAAAATGTTGTCACCTACTATGTAGGCGCAGTGATCGGCTCCCACTCCGGACCCGGCACATTGGCTCTGTTCTTCTTAGGCAAAAACCGATAATCTATTGATAGCCCCTGACCAATCAAAAAACAGCACAAAATCTGCGGAATTTCGCAGATTTTGTGCTGTTTTTGTATCTCAGATACGCTGTAAGGACAGAGCGACGCCCTGTCCTTACAGAAGATGATTTAAAATTCCAATTATACCAGGGCTGCGGTGATGATAGCCATCTTATAGACCTCGTCGGCGTTACAGCCGCGGGACAGGTCGTTGATGGGAGCAGCCAGACCCTGCAGAATGGGGCCGTAAGCCTCGTAGCCGCCCAGACGCTGTGCGATCTTATAGCCGATGTTGCCGGCTTCGATGCAGGGGAAGATGAAGGTGTTGGCGTAGCCTGCAACGGGAGAACCGG
Source organism: Faecousia sp. (assembly GCA_045646805.1). Lineage (GTDB taxonomy): Bacteria > Bacillota > Clostridia > Oscillospirales > Oscillospiraceae > Faecousia. The sequence continues at coordinate 1,029 of JAZRLK010000056.1, read as the reverse complement.
GGAACTTCAGCTGACCAACCTCGGGAGCAACGGCTGCGTCGAACTGCATTTCGCCGTCAATAGCCAGCTCGGGAGCCATTTCCTTGGCAACAGCGGTGGCATCGTGGCTGAGCTTAACGGTGCCGCCCTTGCCGGAGCCGTTGGTGGAGAAGCTGAGCATAGCAACCTTGGGATCAATGCCGAAAACCTTGGCAGTCTTGGCGGTTTCTACCGCAACTTCAGCCAGCTTGCGAGCAGCGGAAACGGTAACATTACCTTCCTTATCGACGGAATCTTCGTAGCTGAGGTTGATGGCGCAGTCACCCATAGCGATCTTCTCGTCGCCACGAACCATAATGAAGCAGGAGGATACCAGGTTAGCACCCTTCTTGGTCTTAACGATCTGCAGAGCAGGACGGACAGTATCGGCGGTGGAGTAGGTTGCGCCGCCCAGCAGGGAGTCGGCATAGCCCATCTTTACCAGCATAGTACCGAAATAGTTACCCCTGGACAGAGCAGCACGGCAATCCTCAGCGGACATCTTGCCCTTACGCAGCTCTACCATCTTTTCCACCATAGCATCCATACCGGCGTAGGTGGTGGGGTCCAGGATCTCAACGCCCTCGATGTTGTAGCCGCCCTTGGCAGCATTGGCCTTAACCTCGTCCACATTGCCGATGAGGATGGGAGTCAGAAAACCGCCCTCAACCAGACGGGCAGTGGCTTCCAGGATTCTGGCATCGTGGCCTTCGGTGAAGACGATCTTCCGGGGGTTAGCCTTCAGTGTCTCGATCATTGCATTGAACATATCAACATTCCTCCAAATATTTGGGCTTTGCCCATAATTTTACAGTTTAATTATACATCACTTGTTTTCCCTTGGCAACCACTTTCCAAAATTTATTTTTGCAAAAAATGACAGCCCCCTCAAAATGATGAACAGAACCAGTAAAACTGGACAATAGACAAACAGCCCCCTAATGTAGGATAATAACTACATTAGGGGGTATTGCTATGAGTAAACGAAAATGGACAGATGTGTCAAAATAC
>JAZRLK010000055.1:0-2919 GCA_045646805.1 Faecousia sp. | reverse complement strand
ACCTTGACAACTGAATAACCTGCCCTCCCACAGACTGTGCCAAGACTGCCCAAAAGCACGAGCGCGGCGACGCTGCGGAAAGCCCCCGAGCGGAACGAGGCAGGCCTACATTCCTCCAAAAATTGGAGGAATACAACCATGCTACTACCAAACAAAAAGCGAAAGGAGGACAAGTATCATGGAAAAACTGCACCTTATCAGCGCAGAAACACTGTTCTACACACCCCTTGACCATCCCCGGATGCTGATTGACGGCATCCTATCCAACGGTCTTGCCATTCTGTCCGGCGATTCCAAGATTGGCAAAAGCTGGATGGTACTATGGTTCTGCTTGAAGATTAGCCGGGGTGAGCCGGTGTGGGGACTTCCTACATCTAAAACGGATGTGATCTACCTTGCCTTGGAAGACAAGGATTGGCGAATACAGCAGCGTATGCAGGATCTAATTGATGTCCCACCGACGAATCTGCACTTTGGCTTCTCTTGCGGCAAGCTAGGTGCTGAGCTGGAAGGACAGATCAAATTGGCATTAAAAGACCAACCCAGTACCGGTCTGCTCTTCATCGATACGCTGCAGATGGTCCGGGACAATGTTTCATCCAAGGTCAACGCCTATGCCCAGGACTATCGAGATCTGTCTGCTCTGAAGAAGATCGCCGACGACCACAACATTTGCATCTTCCTTGTTCACCACAACCGCAAGGAGCATGACGGCAGCAATGTCTTCAACGATATGACCGGCTCTACCGGCATTGCAGGTGTAGCAGACACCTGTATGGTACTGCGCAAAGAAGATCGTTTTGGCAATGATGCAGTTCTCAGCATCACCGGCCGGGACATCGAGGAAAAGCGGCTGAAGCTGACCATGCGGAAAAATGTATGGGAAGTCACGGAAGCACTGGACACTTCCGCCTTGCGCCGGGAGCGCATACCGCAATTCCTTTTTCAGATTGCAGATTACCTGCTGAATGAAAAGCGTTTTACCGGTACGGCAACGGAACTGCTTGCCGCTATCGGCCACGAAGCAACAAAGGCAAATGTAGCCAGCAAGCTTATAACCAGGCACTTCAACGAAGTCTTTAAACCGCTGGGGATTACTATGGAACACAAGCCAACCGCACAGGCCAGATTGATGATTTGGAAGCTGAATGACGATGATGACGGCAATGACGACAAAAGGAGGAACGAGACCCTTGCGTCACTGCGTCAGCAAAATGACGCTGCCTTCTCGCTCCCCCAAACATCGTCACAATCGTCATTTGCGTCATGGGCGGTATTAACCGACCCCGACGATGAGTTGCCCTTCGCATGACGGCCTCTAAGGAAATGGCAACGGCATTTTCTTAGCAAGCATCGCGAAATGGTCCCAACGGACATTCCGCGTCACTTGGGGTAACCCCAAACCCTTACGGAAACGAGAGGAGATAACTATGGGAAAATCAACAACAAGACCACATGAGATCCACCTGCGTCTGAACGAAGAAGAGTACCAGACGCTGGAAACCAACCGAAAGAAATGCAATCTGCCGCAGCAAACCTACCTTCGAAAACTGTGTTGCGGTATTCGCCCAAACGAGTTTCCTCCAGTAGCATATTTTGAAATACTGAAGCTATTAGGAGAAATCAACTGCAACCTTACGCATCTTGCCCTTAGAACAAAATCCGGAGAAGCAATCAATGCGGAGATGTTCTGGAAAAGCCGGGATCTAATCGAGGTTGCCGTGCATGAGTTATTAATGCAATTTTATGGAAAACAGGAGGAATTTGATGGAGAACATCTGCAGTAACTGCAAGACCAATATTACCCCGGTATGGCGGCGGTATACGCTGACCGTTGAGGAAGCAGCCGGGTATTATCACATCGGAGAAAACAAGCTCCGGTCACTGATCGACGAGCATCCTCATGAGAATTTTTATGTTATGAACGGTAATCGAGTTTTGATCAAACGGGCAAAATTCGAAGAATATTTGGATCAGGCAACGGCAGTTTAACCCCTAAAAAGGCAAATGTTATACGGCATCTGATCATTTTTCTGTACAGAGAGCCGGATTTGTGCTATAATTGTTGCGCAAGTCTGGCTCTCCTTGAAGAAAGGAGACGCTATGAGCGAAAGAAGACGCGATAATCGCAATCGCATTCTCCATGAAGGAGAGTACCAGCGCGCTGACGGGAGGTATCGTTACCGCTATATCGATGAGAACGGACAAGAGAATAATGTGTACAGTTGGCGGCTGGATAAGAATGACCGGATGCCGAAAGGTAAGAAGCCTGAACTGTCTTTGCGGGAAAAAGAACGGCAGATCCAAGCCGACCTTTTTGACCACATCGTGACCAAAGGTGGCAACTACACCGTACTGGAACTGGTGGAGAAATATCTGTCGGTAAAGACCGGTGTTCGTCCCAACACCAAAGCTGGATATAAGACCGTGACCAACATGCTGAAGAACGACCCCTTTGGTCAGCTTCGCATTGATAAGGTTCGGCTTTCGGACGCAAAGCTTTGGCTGATTAAGCTGCAGCAGAAGGACGGCAAAAGCTATAGCACCATTCATTCCATCCGAGGAGTGCTGAGACCTGCCTTTCAGTTGGCGGTTGACGATGACTTGATCCGCAAGAATCCTTTTGGTTTTGAACTGGCATCGGTCATTGTGAACGATTCTGTGACCCGGGAGGCTATCACCCGGAAACAGCAGCGGGATTTCCTGAACTTCGTGAAGGAGGACAAATACTACAACAAGTATTACGACGCTTTCTTCATTCTGTTCCACACGGGTCTTCGCATTTCCGAGTTTTGCGGTCTTACCATGTCGGATATCGAGTTCGACCAGAACCGGATCCATGTGGATCATCAGCTTCAGCGCACAAGCGAAATGAAGTATGTGATTCAGGAACCGAAAACCGAAAAGGGTGTGCGCTAT
>JAZRLK010000054.1:0-33626 GCA_045646805.1 Faecousia sp. | reverse complement strand
GAAGGCAACTACGCCACCATCAGCTTTGAATATAAGCTGACTACCGATGGCGAGATCAATGTAATGCTCAGAAGCCCCTCGGATACCCCCTACTACGGTGGCTTCAAGTTTAATGCCAACGGTGAGGTTCAGGATTATGCCGGTGTCGAATGTGAAAAGCTCAATGACGGTTATATCCGCGTGACCGTTACAACAGCGGATGTAGAGCGTACCAACAACAAGGATAATTTGGATAGTATCCCTGCTACGGTTAGCAAGATCTGCATTTACCGGGATTCCACCGCCAGTGGCTACATCGACAATATCCAGTACGTTGTGGCAGAAGAGACCGAAATACTTCTGTTACTGCAAAAGTGCAACGGAACCAATGCCACATGCTCGGCACGTGATTATTCCAATCTTTATTTTAGCACGACGCCGTTTACTTCTGCGAACGACACCCTGACACTGGTAGTAAAAACGGATTACACAAGTATTAAACTTCGCGGAATGTCCAATATTGGCGACGAGTGGTCCGGTAGTGGTGTAACCAAGACTTTGGAGGATATTGGCAACGGTTGGAAAACCGTTACTTGGACATTGTCTGAAATCGTTGGAAGCAACGATGTTACAACCATGAACGGTTTTAAAATCGAAGGCTTGGTTGATGGTACAGATATCTTGATGAAGGATATTCTTATCAACGGTCAAACAGATTGGGTCGGTGAATTTGCGTCCACTTATCACGGCGTTGTGACTCAACAGCAGATCGAAGAATAAACCGAAGAAGAGATATCCCACGGTCCAAAATCGCACCCAGTACAGATTTGAACGATGAACTGGGCAATACAGAGTAACGATCTATCGTGAGTATTGAGTACAAAATTGAGCATGGTGCGGAATTTATATTAATTTAATGCCAAATCGAATGACTGCTTTTGCTTATGGAGGCACCCGTTACTCTTTCAATATGCGTCATAAAAGTACAACTTTATAGCGGTGGCAGGCAAAACTGCCACCACAATAAAATTGAAGTATGACTGTATTGGTTTGTTTGTACATCTCCCCAAAGTAAAAACGATTGGGGTGTAATAAACAAGGAGGAAGTAAAATGAAAAATCTGTTTAAAAAGCTTATCTCTGCGACGCTGGTGCTTATGTTAATGGTAAGCCTGTGCGCCCCTGTGTTCAGTGCTTCTGCAGCAGAAGAATTGAGCACAGTTACAAAATGGAATCTGGTGCTTTGTGACAACATTGCAGCCAACTTCCATATCCGTGTTGCTGATACCATCAGCACAGATGCTGCGATTCATGTTTCAGATGGCTATGGCACTACCGAATATCCCCTGGAGCAGTTGAATAAGGACGAAAACGGTGATTATATTGTTACCGCTTATCTGGCAGCCGCTCAGATGGCTGATCCCATTGTTGTACAACTGCACGATGGCGATACTCAGGGCGAGGAGCACACCTACAATGCTGTAGATTATGCCCACTATATTCTTGATGGCGCATATAGTGCCAATACCAAGTCCATGGTGAAGGCTATGCTGGGCTATGGCGCAGCAGCGCAATATTATTTTGATTACAACACAGAAAATCCTGCGAATTACGGTCTTGAGACTGTAGAAACTGCCGATATTCCACAAGTTAATTCCACAATGGTGACCGGTAATGTGGACGGCATCCGTTTCTACGGCGCATCTTTGGTGTTTGCCTCCAAGGTGGCCGTTCGCTATTATTTTGTTGTTGATGGTGATATCAGCAGCTACACCTTTGGTGGACACGAGGCTGTCAAGTCCGATGAACTGTACTATGTTGAGATTTTTGATATCAATCCTCAGGATTATTCCGAAGACATCGTGTTGAGCGTCAGTGACGGAAACAACACTATGGATATTACCTACAGCCCTCTATGCTATATCAGCCGTATGTACCACAAAAACACAAATGCGTTGCTGACCGATCTGGTAGAGGCTATGTACATATACGGTATTGCAGCACAGACCTTCATTGAAAATCCTGACGAACAGGCGATGGGTGCTGCTTTCCGCGCTAACGAGGGCATTCGTGTGTCCTTCGAGAGCAAAGCATATAACCAAATCATCTTTGATTATATGCTTGAGGGCGAAGGCCAAATGTCCGTTATTTTAAGAGATCCTGATAATTGGACAACAAAAACCTATGGCGATTATACATTTAATTCCACTGGACTTGTCTATGATTACGGTAATTATCAATCCGGTATTACCTGCCAGACCCTGGAAAATGGTTATGTCCGTGTTACGATGAAGCTCGATGAACTGAGCAGATCCGGACTTGTGGATAACAGAGATGCTGCACCCACGAATGTTGGTGTGTTAGATATTTACCAGTGGACCAATGTGAATGGCTATATTGCCAATGTTGTTCCTGCTATCGTAGATACATACCGTGGTGAAGCCTTCACCGGTGGTGTTGATAATTTCTTCACACTGCCTACAGAGGCTGTTTCCAGTCTGAGCTTTGATTATCTGCTTACCACAGAGGGTGACATTCATGTGATTCTCCGTAATTCCGCCTGGAGTGCTTATTACGGTGATTTTGAACTGGATGCAAACGGTAAGGTATGGGATTATCAGACCGGTATCACAATCACAAAGTTGGATGACGGTTACACAAACGTTCGTTTTGACCTTGCAGAATTAAACCGTGCCGGTGGTGTTGACAACCTGGATGCTGCTCCGGCATCTGTAGGTATCATTGACCTGTTCAATTGGGGTACTGCCAGTGGATATATCGACAATATTCAGATCGATGTGGCACCTCCTGCTCCCGAAAAACCTGAGCCTGAAATTGCGACAGTTCCTGATGTTAATTTCGTAGCTGGCGGCAATCAATTCTTTGCAGTGCCTGAGAATGATTATAAGTCTGTTAGCTTTGAATATAAGTTGGACACCGATGGAGAGCTTTGCATTATTTTGCGTGACGGTGCATGGAGTAAGTTCTACGGTGATTACCGATTTACATCCAACGGATTGGCGTATACCTATGAGTCCTACACCAATGGCATTTTCTGCGAACAGCTCAGTGACGGATATATCAAAGTGACAATGTTGGTTGATGCGTTAGGTCGTGCCGGTCTTGCAGACAATCGCAATGGCGCACCGGAAACTATTGGTCTATTTGATGTGTTCAGCTGGACAAGCGCAAATGGCAGTATTCGAAATATTCAATTGTCTACAGAAGCGCCTGTGATTCGCGGTGAAGCCTTTGTGGGAGGCGTTACTAAAACCATCTATCTATCAGAAAATGCAACTGAAAACCTTTCTTTTGACTACAAACTGACCTCTGGTGGAGATATGCGTTTAATCCTGAGAGCCCCTGATTGGAATGGTTTCTACGGTGATTTTACATTTGATGCCGATGGCTTGGTATATGACTATCAGACTGGCATTACCACCGAAAAACTGGAAGATGGCTATATCCGTGTTTATGTTGATTTTGCACAACTGAACAGAAGCGGATGCAACGATAATCTTGACAGCGCACCTGCCAGTGTGGGTATCTTCGACATCTATGAGTGGGGAACCGCAAATGGTTATATTGATAATATCCAGTTATCATAAATTGCAGTTTAATTGAAAGTATAAATTTAAAATACGGTGGCAGGTCCGCCTGCCACCGCTACCTAAAAAATGTGGACATTGCGAAAAGCCAATTGAAAGCAGTTGGCTTTTCCGGATGCCCCCCAAAAGAAGGAGAGAAGTATGTATTCGATCCTTGTGTATGCCCAGGAATGCTACCAGAAAGCCAGCGAACCCATATCTGTCTTTAGCACAATAAAAGGAGAGAATTACCATGATGACAGCAGAAGAAAAGAAAGCAAGAATCGAGAAAACACTGTTTGGCGACAGCCTGAGTGCAGATGCGATGGAGCGCGAGCTTCGCCTGTTCCAGGAGTTCCGTAATCACCTGATTGAAAATTTGGGGGAGGAAAAGGGCGCAGAGGTTTTCGCTAATTTCATCGGCAACCGTACCGAACGCGGCTGGCGTGAAACAGTGGAAGTTTGCATCGATGATGTTTCTCTGAAAAGCTTTGTGGAGTTCTTCTGGGGGCCGCTGAAGCAGTCTCTAAAGTACGAAGAAAGCTGGGAAGGGGACAATAAGGTGCAGTTTAAGGTTACCCATTGTACCGTCTGTGAGGCATGTAAGAAGGCAGGCTTGACGGATATCGGTTACCATGTGTACTGTATGACAGATCCCGCTGTGATCAAGGGCATCAATCCTGAAATTCAGTTTGAACGCACCCACACCTTAATGCAGGGTGACGATTACTGCGACCACTGCTATATGTGTAAATGAAAGTTATGAAAAAACTATTATGTTTATGTTTATCAGCTTTGATGCTGACCGGCATCCTTACTGCTTGCAGTGAAGCTCCTGCTCCTACAGAACCAGCACAACCTGTAATTGCTAAGCTGTGGTACGGTTATAATACGGAAAACTTTATGCAGGACTATGAATATCCGGAATTGATGGCAAGTCGCGACAGCACTCTGCGCATGTATGGTATTCGTGGAGATGTGGAATCTGTCCAGTTGATTATTACTGCCTTAGATGATATTAAGTCTTTTAATGTTAAGGCGAATGATCTTGTGAATGCCAATGGAAAGAAAATCGGCAAAAGTAACATCGAAGTGTATGCTCAGTGGTATGTCAATGTAGAGGGCTCTTACAATGCCAAAGCGGGTAATGGAATGTATCCGGATGCACTTGTCCCAATTATGGCGTTGGCAAGAGCCAGAGAAAATTATATTACGGCTGGAAACAATCAGGGCTTATGGTTTGAGGTAAGTATTCCGGAAACTGCTAAACCTGGTTTATACACCGGTACTGCAACATTGACATTGGGCAGTGAACTCTATGATATTCCTCTGGAAGTTACTGTCTACGATGCGGTAATGCCCGAGGAGGTACATACCCATTCCTGTTACCGAATTGAGTATGATTATATGCAACAGGCAGAAGGTACGAAAACTGGAGAGTTGGCACAGGCATACTATGATTTTTTGGTTGAAAGACGCTGTATGCCTATGCTGCCAACGCAAAATATTGCAGAAAACTATGATGTCTTTGTGGACTGGCTGGTTACAAATTGTGCAGAAAATCCCAAAGTATCAACTTATGGCTTGCCTTATACAGAGACCACCGATGCCAACGGCAAGCCTATTGTGTCCCGGGAACGGCTGATGGAGCTTTTTACCAAGATGGCGATTAAAAATGTGGAGCTTCGTCAAGCAGGCAATGAGAGTATTGATTTATTCAAAAAAGCAATGTTCTATATGGGAAATCTGGTAGATGCGCCGACCGGAGAGAAGATTGAACAGGTAAAGGCCTGTGACCTTGTACTGACGGAGTGCAAGTACGCTGTTGCAGAGGAATACTTAAAGGATTATCCTGACCTTTACCAAAGCTTACTGGAAGTAAGAAACTTAGTAACAACCGTATACAATGAAAACCTGGTAGGCTCAGACACAGAAGGTGGCGTACAGACTTGGGGTTCCACATTGACATCATGGGACAATGCGGAGCAGCGCCAGAATTACTATGACCGCCAAAATTCTACAGACCGTAAGGGTGGAGAAGAGGCTTGGTGGTACGGTTGTAGTACACCCTATCCACCATTCCCAACTTATCATATCGACGACGAACTGATCGGTAGTCGAATTCTTAGTTGGATGCAGTTTGATTACGGTAGTGACGGTACACTTTATTGGTCTGTCAACAATTCCTTCAGCCAGTATAATTTCTGGGAAAATGCTGTTGCTGTAAGCGGTGCAATGGGAGACGGAAGTTTGATATATCCTGCCGGTAAATTCCGTCTGTCAGAACCCGTGTCTACCTTGCGGCTGGAATCCATTCGTGAAGGTCAGGAAGATTATGAGTACCTTTGGATGATTAAACAGGCAATTCTGCAGTATAATGCTGAAAATGGCACAAATCATGATCCTGAGGCTCTAATGGCTCCTCTTTATGAAGGACTTTATGAGGGGATGCAGCTTGTCCGTGGACAGCCAGAGCTGTTTCTTGAAAAACGTCTTGCTGTTTTGGATGTTTTGCAAACCATTACTGCCGATCCTGCCGCAGGAATTGCAGCATTGCAAGCAAAATGAATGCATTAGGAGGAAACTTTCAATATGCACGCAACAATAAAACCCCATCATTTTTTGGATTATATGTATGAAATGGCTGCCTATAACGGTCAGTTCAATCCGGTTACGCCAAGTGGCAGCCAGTACGGTTACTATGGAACCCTGATAGCAGCCGGAAAGATTGATACTGTTAGCTTTACGACCGGTGCAGACGATTCCTGTCAGCATTGTATCAAGCTGATCGATGGACTTTGTACAGATGAATTTACCACCCCGGAGTCCATTTCCTTCAATAAAGGCTTTACCCGAAAATACGACTACAATATGAAGATGGATACCGACCTGATTCGGGAGCTTCCCAGCGTATTTACACCAGGTCAGATGCGCAGTATTGACGAAATCTATACCATGCTGTTGGAAAAGCTGACACCCGAAATTATTCTTTTGAACTGGGAAAGAGAAAATCGGGTGGAGTTGACATTCAAGGGTATTGAAATGGCTATCCAAACAAGAAAGTACTAATCTAAGGAGTATTATTATGTCTGTTATCTATTCTGTTCAGCCGGAAAGCTTTAAGCTTATTGTTGACCGCAAGGATGGCATCTGCCACAACGGCTCTTTTGAAAGCACTCACGCAGAAATTTTCTCTGCCAGAAACAGTTATGCTGCCTTTCAGATCCTGTTGCAAGGAACACAAAGAATTTGCGTCTGTCTGGATGACGATCCCTGGTTTTCGGAATATACCGATGCGCAGGTAGTGTATCTGCGCCATAAAGGAGAACTGCGCCCTATCTTAAATCATATTGCCATTCATAAGGGTGATGATGAACGGGAATATGCGGATCGTTTGATGCGAGACGCTGTCGTGACAACATCTGCCGGTATTCCCCAGAGCGTATTTGTCCGCTTTGAGATCCCTGAAGACACCAAACCCGGTCAGTATGAAGGCAGCTTTGAGTTGGTACTTTCCCATTTGTTTGATGAGGAAAAGATTATAGGGTCCATCTCCTATACCTTGGAGGTAAGTCCCTTTGCTCTGCCTGCTATGCAAGACCGTAGCTGCGAAATGGACCTTTGGCAGCACCACTGCTCTATTTCCAGATATGCAGCCGTAAAGCACTGGTCTGAGGAGCATTTTGCGCTGCTGGAAGAATATGTGAAGTCTTTGGCAGTAATGGGACAAACCAATATTACCATTATGGCCAGCCAAATTCCCTGGAGTGGTCAGCGGTGCTTCTTAGAGCCGGTAAAGGCTAATATGTTCCAGTACTCTATGATTCCCGTAGAAAAAACCGCAGACGGTTTCCGTTATGACTATTCCATTATGGATCGGTACATTGAGTTGTGCTTCCGTTACGGCATTGACCGCAAAATTGAGGTCTTTGGTTTGATTGGCAACTGGAACAGCTCGGAACACGGCTACGGAAACTTTACCGAAATGCCCGATGCCATCCGTATCCGCTATAAGGATACCGACGGTTGCTATCGTTATATGAAGAAAGCGGAGGATATCAAGCACTATATCCGCAGTCTACAGGATCACTTTATCGAAAAAGGCTGGATTGATAAGGTGCGTGTTATTGCGGATGAGCCGTGGTACTATGATGTCTTACGAAACACCATTGAAACTGTTCGGGAAATTGCACCTCAGTTTAAGTTTAAAGCAGCATTCTACGAAAGAAAATTCTTCGATGCCTTTAAGGATGTTATCAGTGACTTCTGTATTGTAGCTCACGGATTGCCTCTTGCGTTTGAGGAATGGAAGAAGACATACCGGGAGGATAAAGAACATTGCTTCACATACTATGTTTGCTGTAATCCTGATCTTCCTAATATGTTTATTCGCAGCGATCTTTTGGAGACTCGGTACATTTTTGTGCTCGCCCAAAGCCTTGGAATGTCCGGCTTCCTTCGTTGGAACTATACGATTTGGCCCACAGATCCCAGACGGGATATTCGCTATCCCAAATTTCAGGCAGGCGATACGAATATGGTCTATCCCGCGCCGGATGCCAAGCCCGAACTGACCCTTCGGTATATGGCATTGCGCCGTGCGCTTGAGGACTATGAACTGCTGAAGATGTTGGAAGATAAGGGCTGCAATGAGATTCGGGAAAAACTTATCAGTAAAGTTGTTTATGACCCGGATGTTACCCATTTCTATGATGCAGAGGGCAGAACTATCGTAACCTTTGATCAGATTTCTGTAGCAACCATTGACGATTACAATGCCTTCCGTAAGGATGCTTGTGAAACTTTGCTATAATTCGTGGAACAGGTAAAAGAATGTGAAAAATTTTAATGACGATTTGCAAATTACTGAAATTCTAAAACAAATAGATATCTCAGGGAATATTGGAGTGTCTTATATCCACGAACAGGGCAGTAGTTTGCAGGTAGAAAAAAGGGGCAATACGGCTGTGATCACATACGGCCGTCGGGTTGAACTGTTCCGAGGACTTGGCCTTTTGGCAGAACACGCAAATGAGGATAATTACAGCACCACTCAGCCTGCCCGTTTTAAGATGGACGGTATGATGCTGGATTGCTCCCGTAACGGCGTGATGAAGCTCGATGTAGTCAAAAAGTTTATCCGCTATATGGCGCTCATGGGCTTGGATACCCTGATGCTCTATACCGAGGATACCTATGAAGTACCGGAATATCCCTATTTTGGCTATATGCGCGGCCGCTATTCCTGTGATGAGCTGAAAGAAATGGACGAGTATGCTTATAGCTATGGCATTGAACTGATCCCCTGTATTCAGACACTTGCCCACTTAGAGGGTGCTTTGCGTTGGCCGTGCTTTAATGAAGTGAAAGACTGCGGAAATATCTTACTCTGCGGCGAAGAAAAGACCTACACCTTCATCGAAGCTATGATTCGTAGTTGCCGCAACTGCTTCCGTACCAAACGAATCCATATTGGTATGGATGAGGCACATATGATGGGTCTTGGTAAATACTTGGATAGAAACGGCTACGAAAAGCGGGAAGAAATCTTCTGCCGGCATTTGGATCATGTCAATGCGATTTGTGAAAAATACGATTTCAAGCCGATGATCTGGAGCGATATGTTTTTCCGTCTTGGGTTTAATGGAGAGTATTATCCTCCTCTCGATTCGCAAATTGTCCCCTCCGTTATTGAACTGGTGCATCCCAATGTGGAATTGGTTTACTGGGACTATTATCACGAAGATAAAGAAGTCTATAACAGTTATATCGATATGCATCAAAAATTCCACAATAAAATTCTGTTTGCCGGTGGCGCATGGCGTTGGCTTGGGCATGGTCCTGCACTGCTCAAGAGCTTGTATCAGACCCGTCTTGCCCTGCAGTCTTGCATAGAAAAAGGAATTGAAGAGGTATTTGTCACTGCATGGGGCGATAATGGCAATGAAGCATCCTTTATGTGCATCCTGCCTGTGATGCAACAATATGCAGAGTTCTGCTATCAAGGTGATGTTAGTGATGAAGTACTGGCTCAGCGCATGAAAGCCTGTACCGGTGAAAGCTTCCAGGATATGCTGCTTTTGGATAAAGCAAATATTGTGTATGAAAATCACTGGATCGGTTCCGGTGCGAATCCTACAAAATATCTTTTGTATATGGATATTTTGGGCGGCTTAGCAGAACGCCATACCACTGAAAAATATCCCGAAAACTTCCGTAAAGCTGCCGAAGCCATTGCCCAGGCAGGCACGAGAAGCCCAGCTTGCGGCTATATGTATGATACACTGGCAAAACTCTGCAGTGTATTGGAAATCAAGAGCCGTGTTGGTGTAGAGGCACAAAAGGCATATAAGTCCGGAGATAAGGATACGCTTAAAAAGATTGCCGATGATGTATTGCCTGAACTCTTACAAAGAATGATTGCATTCCACGAAAGCACATACATTCAGTGGACGGCAGAGTGCAAGGCAAATGGTTACGAAGTTTTGGATCTGCGGTTTGGCGGATTGGAGTCCCGTGTGAAAACTGCGATCAAGAGAATTCATCTCTATCTTGACGGTGAAATTAATCACTTGGAAGAGCTGGACGAGAAGAGACTAACCATTGACTGCCGCCCGAACGATGAGATGGGAGATATAGAAGTCTATTGTAATAACTTCTGGGTTCCTGCATTTTCTGCGTCCATCGTTGGCGCTATCCTTTGAGAATACTAACAACGGCGCAAAACGCCGTATGTATATTCCTTTTACCCTGTCGGGTTTTGTGGGACTCCCGGCAGGGGAGAAAGAAAAGGCCCCTTGAAATGAGAGAGAATCAGAGAATAGAAAGTGCAGGCTGCTTTATGACGGGCAGTCTGCGCTTTTTATACATCGACATAAAAAATTCACATTATTGTAACAGTATGTGACTGATTTCGCACTTTTTGTTGTGCTATAATCACTATGCAGACATCCGGGGAGTCTGCCTAAGTGTCACATAATCATTGTAATGAATCTTAAAATGTAAAAGAATGAATCTAAAATGTAATGAATGAACTCGTGAGTTGGCTTTGCGCTTCGGAGGTGGATAAACATTATTCACCCAGCCGCAATTCACGAGAGGAGGTGGTGCCTATGGTGCAACATTTCACCGCAAATCAGTACCATTATGGCCGCACACAAACTGCAATCACTACCTCCGATCGCAAAGTAATCACATAATAGCCTGATGAGGTTCTTGCTTTGGTGCAGAATCAGCCAAAGCAAAGCAGAACTCCAAGATTAGGTAATGTGAAGAATTTTGTCAGGGTAGTCAAACGCTACCTTGCCAAATATCAATGGACACAGAAGGATCTTGCTATTGCCGCTGATATGACAGAAGCGATGATTTCAAGAATGTTTCGTGACCAGAATGGTAGAGGAGATACCTTTGACTTAACCCCGGTAATGGTGATGAAGATCGCCTGTGCTTTGGAAGTGGGTACGGAAGGCTATATGAAGATGATGGAAGCGGCATATCCGGAATTTGTGGACGCACTTCGTAGTAAGGAACGCACAATGATCTTAAATATCAACTTGTCAGAGAAAGGAAAACCCCCTCTATAAACACGATACCGCTGCCTATAATGGGCAGCGGTATTTTTGCGTATATTGTGTTGCACACAGGTGCAATTGTTATCACATTGTAATAGCTAAAATAAAGGTGTCGAATGACAAATAACATAGAAAGGAGAATGCCTATGGTAAAAAACGAAAACAGCACATCAACAGTAGCCGGTGACGTGACGCGTACAAACCTTGTAGAGAATTATCCGCCTGTTCTTTGCGTGAAACAGGTGGCAGAGATATTGGTTGTCAGTCTCAATACTGCATACGAGTTGGTTCGTTCCAAGCGGATTTACAGTGTCCGTGTGGGGCGCAGCTACCGTATTCCCTTGGATGCAGTAATTGATTATCTTTGTAAGAACTAATTTGTTGAAAAATTGCCGCATAAACCGTATAATTTATATGTACCTGCTATGCGGCAAAGAAAGGAGTAATTTTAGATGCCGCAGAGCAAAAATACAAGAAATAAAGCGGCTTCGGGTATGGGAAATATCCGCAAGAAAACCTGTACAGTAAACGGAAAAACATATATCTATTATGAAGCAAGGTATACAGAAGGCTTTGATCCCGGAACGGGAAAACAGATACAACGGAGTATATCCGGTAAAACCCAGAAGGAAGTTGCGCAGAAACTGAAAGCAGCGCTTGCATCACTGGATTCAGGTACATACATAGCCCCTTCCAAAATGACGGTAGGGCAGTGGATGGATCTGTGGTCCGATAATTATTTGGGCGGTGTCAAAGACTCAACTTATGCCGCCTACGATGCCACCATACGCACCCACATCAAGCCGGGGCTTGGTGCTATTCGGATAGATTCCCTGGATACCCATATGGTTCAAAGCTTCTACAACAGCCTCAGAGAGCCCACAGAGCGTCGGGATGCAGTTTCTCCAAAGACGGTGAAAAATGTCCACGGAATCCTGCATAAGGCCTTACAGCAGGCGGTGGCTAACGGCTACATCCGAATCAATCCAACCAACTCCTGTGTCTTGCCCCGAATTGAGAAGAAGGAACTACGGCCGCTGGATGAAGCAGAAACGAAAATGTTTCTCGATGCCATCAAAGGTCACCAGTTTGAATCGCTTTATACCTTTGTTTTGTTTAGCGGTTTGCGAGAAGGGGAGGCCTTGGGACTCACTTGGGATCGTGTGGATTTTATCCGCGGGACGATCCTAATCAGTAAGCAGCTGCAAAAGGAAAAGAGACCACGGGGAGATTTTCGGCTGGTTTCCGTCAAGAATGACAGACCGCGCAGAATTATGCCTGCTCCCTGGGTTATGCAACTTCTTCGGAATCGCAAGCTCCAGCAGTTTGAACATAAGGAGAAAGCCGGTTCAGCTTGGTCAAATCCGATGAATCTTGTTTTTACAAATGAGCTGGGAGGATATTTGATTCCGCAGACTGTGGTACGACATTTTAAGGAAATTGTCACTGCCATCGGCAGACCCGACGCCAGATTCCACGATCTCCGGCACAGCTATGCGGTCGCATCCCTGCGTTCCGGAGATGACATTAAGACCGTTCAGAGCAATTTAGGACACGCCACAGCAGCCTTCACTTTGGATGTCTACGGACACGTAACATACCAAATGCAGGAAGCCAGCGCAAGCCGAATGCAGGCTTATATCAACGACATTCTCAATCTATAAGGGAAAAAGTAAGGGAAAAACCGAAAATCGCTAAGCGAGTGCTGAACTTTTTGAAGAAAAAAGCAACATAAAACGAAGAAAAATCCGGTCAGGAATAACTTCCTAACCGGATTTGACTGGCGGAGTGAGAGGGATTTGAACCCTCGCGCGCTGTTTAGACGCCTACTCCCTTAGCAGGGGAGCCCCTTCGGCCTCTTGGGTATCACTCCGAATACTAAATCTATTTAGTTCGCTTTGGTATTTTAGCATAGTGCATAGATTTTGTCAAGCAATTTTAATGTTAATTTTTGTGGTATTATTATCATAGTATAAAATGACATATTCTATATTAGGATTTTGGGAATACAGGTTGACACAAATCTTTTTATCGGGTAAAATGCTAAAGTCATTAGTTCGTATTTTAAGAATAAGCCCTCGTAGCTCACCTGGATAGAGCGTGCGCCTCCTAAGCGCAAGGTAGTGAGTTCGAGTCTCGCCGGGGGTGCCAAATGCCGTGATTTCGCTGTAAATCACGGCATTTTTATAATTTTTTACCAATTATTAAAAATCCATTTTGTGTTATTCGGCTTGGATCATATCAGCCTGTTGTGTTTGGCTAATATCCGCAGCAGAATCTACGGCGTGAAGGAGCTGATACTCCTTGGGCGTAATTCCAAAATGCTCTCTAAACTTATGTATGAAGTGACTTAAGGAGGAAACACCTACTGCCGCGGCAATATCGGTAACATTATTTTCGGAGTTACGCAGCATTTGAGCGGCGTACTCCATTTTTTTAATACCCAAATATTGCACAATGGTATAACCGGTGCGTCTGCGGAAGCTGTTGATTAATGTGGATTGCGCCAAAGGGTATTCTTTGTAAATTTGACTGACTTTCAGAGGCACATAGGCATAGTTGTTCAAGTTGGTAAGCAACTTATCGATGTACCGATCTGTAGAGCGTTCGCTATGTGGATTTTCCGTATTGGATTGCACCAGTGCCATAGCATTATATAAAAACATTTCAATACGGCCTGTCAAATCGTCGCCGGGTGCGCAGATGTACAGTGCTTTAAAGAGGTCTGCAAGATATTCCCCCTGTAGTTCTGTAAGCTGCTTTTCAATACAGGCATGACTGCTAAAGAAATCAGAGCCCGGAAAAAACTGCTGACACAGCGCTTCAAAGCGCTCTTTTTTTACAATAAAAGAGAAATGGGTGCTTTGCTCGTTGCTGGCATAGATGCTGTGGGTTTCCTGGCAACGAAAATACAGAAGGCAATTTTTACGGATTGTATGGGACTGTCCATTATGATGGTTTACGAAGCTGCCGTAGGTTACTAAAGAAAACTCATAAAAATCCTCGTGCCTATGCATCGGTGCCGAAATGGAGGAGTAGAGATAAGCACAGTCTGTACCGGGAATGCTTCGTTGATAATGAAAATAGTTTGTTCGTAAATTTTCGTTAATGTTTTCCATAAGGCACCTCCTATACAAATATTATAAATAGCGCGAAAATGGTTTGTCAATAGGATGTCGAAAATTTTTAATATGTAAAAAATAAACTGTAACCAAATGGAAGGAAATACTGCTGAAATATTTGAAATATTTCAAAAAGTTATGTAGAAATTCAAATTTATCGATAAGAAAAAGACATAATTATTAATTTGATACTTTGTGATTATTTATTTAAGATTGTAAATTAACCACAGATCCAATGATAAAAAAAGACCAAAACCATTTGTGCGGAATGTTGTAAAATCCAAGTGTTACTTTGTGTAAAGTATACAAAGCGCCAAAAATTACCAGCAAAAGAATATAAAAAATCGACAATTATGAAAATAAAAGCAAGCAAAAATCCGGTTGTATTGATATATTGTAAATTAGAGAAGAAACCTGAGAAAGGGATTATGATAACGATTTCACCTGTAAGGAGGATTTGTTTATGTTGATAGGAAACAAAAAAGAGAGGAATACGCGGAGTTGGATATGTCTTTTGCTGGCAATATTGATACTGCTGGGGCAATTCCCAGCAGGTGTTACAGCAATAGAATCTCAAGAGTTCAGTATTACCGGTATTCAGGTTGGGGTCTACCGCCCGAATAACAACGATTGGTATATGATATTAGATACCGACATTCCCAATTTCGAACTGAAGTCCATCAGCGGACTGAAAGCACCGGTGGATGATACTACCGCACAGGTATGGTTCCAGATCAACAGCCAGTTAAGTGTTTCTAAGGGCAGCTTCGCCTTGACGCTGGCAGCAGATAAAGGGGAACATACCGTAACAATTCCTTCCGGAACAGAGCTGGGCGGATATACCTTGAAAGAGGACTTTGTGATCGAAACTCACGCCGATGGTACAATGGAAGTGGTGCCGCAGGGCTTGCACATCACCGGAATCCGGCAGGGTTTGTACCGCCCCAATAATAATGACTGGTACATTATCGTAGATACCAACATTTCGGATTTTGAAATGACCTCCATCAGCGGACTGAAAGCACCGGTGGATGATACCACTGCACAGGTATGGTTCCAGATCAATAGTCAGCTTAGCGTACCTGTTGGCAGCTTTGCCTTTACGCTGGCAGCCACTAAAGCGGAGCATACGGTCACCATTCCTGCCGGAACGGTTTGGGGCGAACATACACTAAAAGAGGATTTTGTATTCCATACCCACGCCGACGGAACATTGACGGCTGAAATTACGGAGCCGGAGGCTACCGAACCGGAAGTTACCGAGCCGGTAGGAAAAACCGTCAGCATTACCGGAATCCGGGAGGCTTTGTACCGTCCCAATAATAACGACTGGTACATTGTTTTAAACACCAACATTGCGGGTTTTGCAATGACCTCCATCTGTGGTTTGCAGACTCCGGTGGACGATGCCACCGCACAGGTTTGGTTCCAGATCAACAGCCAGCTGAGTGTTCCTGCCGGCAGTCTTTCCTTTACGCTGGCAGCCACTAAAGCGGAGCATACGGTAACCATTCCGGCCGGAACGGAGTTAGGTCAGTATACGCTGAAAGAAGATTTTGTCTTTTATACCTATGCCGATGGAACGGTCGGCACAACCCCTCCGGTAGAGCCGGTAGATTTCCGATTCCAAAGAGGTCTGTGGCAGTATATTCCGGAAAACAACCTTGCCCGTTATTTGGTATGGCTGGACTGTGATATTGCAGGCGAGATCGTCATACCCTGGGAGCCTTTGGACGGAGCTTGTGTGAACGGTGAGCTGAGAAAGGTATATGCCGTACTGGATGCAGGAGCGGTTATGCTGATTTTCAATGAAGAAACCGGAATTACCCGCCCCGGAAAGTATACGATTACCCTGCAAAAGGGCTCCCAGATCGGCGCTTATACTATTAAAAATGATGTTACATTCTATACAGAAGGTTTAACGGTCACCTCAACTGCTCCGACACCCATTGCCGAGCCTACGGAAACGGTAAATGTGATTAATGACAGCAGAAATCTGACGGGGCAAGGCACACAGGGCCTGTACTTTGGTGTAACCCCTGCCGACAAACTGCCCTTCGACGATCAAAAGGGGCAAATGCACTACAGTGCATCTTCCGGCGGTGTGTATTTCAACGGCGAACTGACCAGCCTGACTGTAAGCAAGTGGCTGGAAAATCTGTACTATGTTCCCTTGGCGCAGTTCTGCTATCCGCCCCAAAAGGGAGATGTGGTCACAATTGACGGAGTCTTCGGTAACGGAGAACACGCAGTTACCTTTGAAAAACAGAGCTTTGTCTATGATGGAGAAGGCAACTGGGAGATTGGTACTTATCTGCGGGATTTGCGGGAACAAAACTACATCGTTCAGGATGTTTCTGAGCTGAAGATGGGTCTTTCTGAATTTGCCATAATGCCTGGTGTGCAGTTGATCGGCGATGCCAAACAAGGTACGAACATTGCGATTCGATCCATTGTTTCTGTCAATACGGATGCTACCGAATTCAATTTCGGTTTCTCCAAGACAGAGGGAATGTGGGACGGCGCAGGTTGGCAGGTTTGGATTCGTCCGAAATATAATCAGGTGTACCTTGCCCACGGTGAGACCGATTGGCAAGTCACCGGCCATTATGAATTTACAGAAACCGAATTCGTAGTGGAGATCGGTACTGTGGATATGCACGAATATATTGACGGTGTAGATCAAGGTTTGTACTGCCGCAAGATTTTCCTGAAAATCAACGGTGAAGAGGTACTTTCCTATAAGGATACCGATTTAAGCAGAAATGTGGGCAAAAAGCTCTATGTGCTCAATTCCCAGGATGCGGTGAACGGAAAACTGATCTCTTTAACCAGCAAGGGCGTTGCCCTGCGGGAACTGAATCCCACGGTTTATGATTACTATGATCTGACCGGTTTTGCGGCAGATACCATTCCCGGCGGACAGACTATTTTGCTGGGTGAAACACTGAACTCGTCCAATACGGCGGTTCGAGTGAAAATGACGCTTTCCGGCGATGCCACCGAGGTTCGTCTGGCGCTGGCAAAGCAGCAGAAGGATAATTTCTGGGATGAAGCCGGTTCCGGCTGGCAGGTCTGGCTCAGACCTAAGTGGGATACCGCTTATATTGCCCACGGCATCAATGATCACGAGGTTATCAAGCCCTTCCCCTATGCCGGAACTTACACGGTGGAGATGGGTGTCCGGGATGTGATCGTTGAGAAAGATGGGAAGAAGATCGGCAACTATTGCCGCCGTGTCTACCTGCTCATCAACGGCGAAGAGATCGCTTCCTGGGAGGATATGAACTTTGGTCGGCCCCTTGGTAATTGCGTAATGCTGTTAACATCCCAGGATTCTCAGGTAAGTCTTTCCACTATGAAAAAGACTGCAAAAGTCCCTGTGGAAACGGTAGTCAACGGCGAAACTGTGGACAGCAGCGAATTTGTGGAGGTCATCAGTCAGGTGGTTCCTGGCCAGCCCTCTAAAATCAGCGTGCTTTACCATTCCGATTACAACAACAAGGTTGCGCTAAAGGGTCTGTATCTGAACGGAACACTGCTGCAGCCCATAGAGAGTGCTGATGGAAAGCAGGTATATGCGCTGGATTCGCCTGTGGAAACCGATCAGCTTCGGGTAGAGCTGGAAGTCAAGACACTCACGGCAGATGAGCCTGAGCGGATCTTTGATCTGTTTGACACCTCCGGCAGAGCTGCTATAGAGGTGAGAGGTAAGCAGTACGGTGTGAGCCTGGGCGCAATGGTGGGTCCGGAAGGACAGGCGGAAGTCAATTCTGCAGTGCGTTTCCGCTTGCAGCTGCCCAACCAGTTTAACCAAGTACCCATCGGTATTTTAGGTGATGTAAGTACCTTGTGGGGCAATAGCGGTGCGCTGTTCCAGATCACGCCCAATCAGGTGCATTTCTGCCATCCTGCTTCTATGACAAGACTTTCTTCCTTTGCAAGCAGTTGGTTTGCTCCCGGCAACAATGTCTGTGTGGAACTGGGTATCGTCAAGTGCTACGAAAACGGTCTGTACAAGTATGACCGCTGGTATATCAAGGCTGGCGAAACTGAGGATTCCATGGAAATCGTCGCCTGGTATGACAGCGTGGAGCGCGGTCATTACGGCGGACATTTCTCCTGCAACGGCACAGATATGGAGGAAAGCTATTTCCTGTATAGCTTGAAGGATATTTACACCATTACCGACGCTTCTTCTGAGGAAAACAAGGCACAGCTGCGTACCTATGAGCGTTGGGGCGAAAATGTTCCGGAGTTGTACTTCCCCGGAGCATTGGAAGGCTATAGTGATGTGGCTTCCGCATCCAAAACCGGTGTAATCAGCTTCTTTACAAAACCCGGAACAAAACTCTCTGCATTTACCGTCAACGGTGTGGATGTGACAAAGGATGTGCAGATCGGTGCAGATGGCGCATACCGCTATACCATTACAGCGTTGAAGAACCATATTTCCTTTGCTTATGAGATTGCGGAGGATTCTACCATGCACACTGTAACGGTAGATGCAGTACCGGAATTGGATGTTACCATAGATCAGACTCAGGTACTGACAGGTAGTGATATTCTTCTGGCTGTCACAGCGCAAAAGGGCTTTGTGCCGCAGATTACGGCAAACGGAACGGATGTAACACAGTTGCTTCGGTTGGATTCCAAAACCGGCATATGGTCCGGCACTATCAGAAGTATTCGCAGTGATACCCAGATCAAGGCAGAAGCCGTACAGCGCAGCTACACCCTTTCGGTGCAGGAAAACGCATACTGCACAGTTAGCCTCTCGGGTGATGCTGCTGATGGTAAGCTGCCCTTTGGCGGCACATTGGAGCTGACTGCAACAATTGCAGATGGCTATTATGTGGAATACATTTTGGTTGGCGATCAGAAATTGTCGGTAGATCAAGATGGCAAGCTGGTGCTGGATCAGGTGTATATGGATCTGCAAGAGCTGGTAATCCAATGTGCGGTCCGGCAGAGCAGTGTTGCAACGACCGGTCAAAAGAATATGACGGTTGTCTGGATCAGTATCGGCTGTGTAGTTGCATTGGTAGCAGTAGCCGGTGTGCTCCTGCTGAAAAGAAAAACCAAGAGAAAGGCAGATGAAAAATGAAGCGAAATAAAAATCCTTTAAAGAAAAGAAAATACAAAAACGGATTTTGGGATTGGCTATGCATCATTGTGCTGTGCGCCCCCGCGGTTTTACATCTGCTGATCTTCTGGCTGGGTGTGCAGATCGAAACCTTTAAACTGGCTTTTACGAACCAATTTACGATGGAAACAGGCTGGGATAACTTCATTTGGGCCTGGGAAAAGATTTTTTCCGATGTGAGCAATACCAATATGGGCCTGGCCTTTCGCAACACTTTGACGTTTTTTGTGATGGGAATGACCCTGGTGCCTTTGACAATGTTTTTTGCTTATCTCATTTATCGCAAAAGCATTGGCTACGGCTTTTCCCGTGTCACCCTGTATTTACCCGGTGCGGTGGGCGGCATCATGCTGGCACTGCTTTATGCTAACTTGATGTCCTCCACAGGTCCGGTGATGGAGATTGCCAAGGATATCACCGGCAACGAAAATCTGGTATCCCTTCGCTTTACCGATGGTATGCTCTACATTATGATATTTGATATCTTTGTGGGCATTGGCGGAAATTTGATGATCTGGCTGGGATCGATGGCCCGGATTCCCAAGGAACTGATCGAAGTTGGAAAGCTGGAGGGCATCGGACCTTTCACAGAATTCCGCAAGGTGGTTATGCCGCTTATCTGGCCTACCTTTGTGACGATGATTACCCTACAGGTCATTGGTATTTTTGGCGCTACCGGCTCGGTACTTGCCTTGACCGGCGGCTCCAACGGAACCAACACCATTGCGTTCTGGATGTACAATATGGTATTACAGGGACTGACCTCTGAATATGGCAATGTGGCAGCTGTAGGTCTGATCTTTACAGTGTTCACAATCCCTCTGGTTGTGGTTGGTCGCTGGCTTATGAATCGCTTTGGAGAGGAGGTCGAATATTGATATGGCAAAACGACGCTTATTTCGAAAGGGATCCAAGGCACATGACCGTCTGTCGGAGATCAAAAAGAACGGTGCGCTATTTAATATTCTCGGTCTGATTCCTCTGATCTGGGGCGGCTTGTTCGTTTTGATGGTTTTGTGGGGCTTTGGTGTTTCTGTTGCCGATGAGGGGTGGTATCTGGACAATTCCAGCAGCTTTATTCCCCTGAAGATCGACTTTTCCAATTATAAAAAGGCAATGGAAAAGTTTATCTTTGAATCCTATATTGACGGCGAGCTGGTTACGACCAATTATTTTACACTGATTCTGAATTCCTTTTGGTTCAGTTTTGGTATGACTGCAGCCAAAATGATCTCCACAGTGTTTTTTGCTTATGCAGTAGCACGACTTCAATTTCCGGGGCGTAAGTTCCTGTATGCTTTTGTGGTTTTGCAGATGATGATTCCGGTTTACGGACAGACTGCAGCCAACTATCAGCTGCTGGATAACTTAGGCTTACTGGATTCCCCGCTGTTTTTGATCGGTCAGGGCGCCGGTCACGGTATGTACTTTTTGATCGTCTACGCATTTTTCCGGAATTTACCCACGGGCTATGCGGAAGCGGCACAGATCGATGGTGCCGGACCCTTTACCGTGTTTTTCCGTGTTATGCTGCCCCAGTCAAGACCGATTATTGTATCTCTTTCCGTTATGCAGTTTATTTCCGCGTGGAACAGCTACGATGTACCGCTGCTGTATCTTCCGTCCTATCCCACACTGTCCACAGCCCTTTATCTGTACAAGGATAATATGTTCCAGTTGGGATTAAGCACGCCTACATATTTTGCAGGTATGCTCATTTCGATTATCCCCGTAGCGGTACTGTTTTTGATCTTCAACAAGCAGATTATGAACAACATTTCCATCGGCGGTATGAAGGGCTGATATTTGGAGGTTATTACTTATGAAAAATGTTAAAAAAATCGCATCCTTATTAATAGCATTGCTGCTGCTGTTTTCTATGGCAGCTTGCGGCGATGAGGAAACCTTTGATCCGAATAACATTGTAGAGGATACTACAACACTGGATATTATGTGCCTGCATAAAGGCTATGGTTTCCAGTGGCTGACAGCCTTGAAGGAAGGCTTTGAAGCAGCGAACCCCGGCGTGGAGGTAAAGATCACCACCATCAGCAAGAGTGATATTATCCGCGGCGATATGAAGAACTATAAAAAGAGCGAGACAGACCTGTTTTTTGATATTTATGCTACCGGTATGGGTGGTCTTGTGCAGGAGTACAGCAGCTACTATGGTGGCAAGCAGGCTATGAGACCGCTGAACGATGTGTTGGCAACTGAAATTCCCGGCGAGGGTATTACTGTGGCAGACAAAATGCATACCACAATGTTGGTTCCCTATCAGTCAGAAGGCCGCAATACGGCAGATACCGCTGACGATGTGTACTACGGTATGCCCTATATGCAGGGTACTATGGGTATGTACTATAACGAAACTGTGATCAATGAAGCTTTAGGGGAGGGGAACTGGAAGGTTCCCAATACAACCGATGAGCTGATCGCACTGTGCCAGAGATTGAAGGATGCTGGCTGTTATATGCTTATTCCCGGTGAGTTGGACCAGTACACAAGAACTATGTTCCTCCCCAACTGGGCACAGTATGAAGGCTTTGACAACTGGCTGAAGTTTTACGAGGGCGTGGGCTACGACAAAGACCGCAGCAGAGAATCCCAGCTGTCCTCTCTGATCTATCAGCAGCAGGGCCGGTTGGAATCCTTAAAGGTTGCTTATGATCTGATTTCCCTGGAAAGCGGTTTTGTTCTTTCCAATTCTGCAGAGATCGGCACAAACAACCTTAATGACTATCAGAAGCGGTTTGTAGATCCCAAGAACAAGCTGGCTCTGTATCCCTGCGGTGACTGGCTGATGCAGGAGCTCAAGGACAATAGCGGTGAAACCGGTGCTGCCTCCACAATCAAGATGATGAAGACCCCTGTGATTTCCTCCATCATTAACAGTGTAAACAGCTACAGTGCCGACCAGGAAGCCAGACTTCCCAACATTTCTGATGATGCAACACTGTCTGCTGTTATTGATTATGTGGACGGCAGAATCGACACCCTGCCTGCAGGCGTAACAGAAGCCGAAGCAGCATTTGTTAAGCAGGCCCGCAACACTATCAGCTCTCAGGCGGATATGCATATGGTATATGCACCGGAATTTTCCGATGCCAAGGGACTTGCAAACAAGTTCTTAGTCTATATGGCCTCCAATGAGGGCATCCAGATTGTGAAGGATAATTGTATCGGTGGCTTTGCCCCCTACAAGTATGAATATCAGAACCTGAGTGTTACCGAGCAATCTATTTATGATGCTACCAAAGAAGGCATCTTTGTAGGCGACTACAAGTTCCATGAACTGTTCTTCTTTGCCGGTGCAAGAAGCACATCTCTGTCCAGTGCAGCAGGCACAATGGACAGCTACATCACTTCGCCTGCCCGGGTGTTTAATTCGGCAGAGGAACTGACCGATGAATTCCTGAAGGAAAACAGCGGCGCAAAGTGGGACAGCATTATCAGCAAAATCAGCTGATGTCACACCGAAATACAAGAAACGGAGGTGTTGATATGAATGCAAAAACGATCCTCGCGTGGATACTGGCTCTTAGCCTGATTTTTGGACTGTGCGGCTGTGGGAGTACAGATACCGCCCATTCGAAGGATTTGGTACTTTGGGCAGAGCCTTCCGGGATCAAATATATGCAGGATGATGACGGCGCGGCCGCTAAAACAGCCCCAGAAAAATCTGTCTTGAAAGTGCAGATGGCGAAAAACGAAACAGAAGCCGTACAGCTGATGATGTATGCCAGTGAAACAATAAGCTGCTATGATGTCACTGTTTCGGATCTGATCTGCGGTGGTGCGGTGATCCCGGCAGAAAATGTGGAAATATGGGATGTGCTCTACCAAGCGTCTGTAACAACCAGCCGACCCGGCAATCCTGCCTACTCCGGTGGGTTTGTACCGGATCCTATGCTGCCGATGGAAACCTCGGTAGCATACGGCGAAACGGTCATTGAAGTCGGCCACAACCAGGTGGTACTGCTGGACATCACAACCACAGCCGGAACGGCTGCAGGCGTTTATACCGGTACTGTAACCGTAACCGCCGATGAGAAGCAGTACCTGATGCCCATTCAGGTTACCGTACATGATATTGATTTGACCGGGGTAGAGGAGCTGCGCACAGCCTTTTCCTGGTTTGACAGAGATCATCTTGCATCCGCAGAGCTGGATTCGTCTGATGAGCTTATGAAGAAATATGTGGACCTGATGCTCAAGTATAATATGAGCTGTAAGGTTCCTTTTGAAGGAAATGGCGGAATTGAAAGATATGTAGAGCTGATCCGGGAGTATTACCACAAAGACGGCTTTACTGCCTATGCCCTTTATTATGAACCCACAGGCTCCGGCTATGACGGCACACAGACCAATGTGAACTTGCCGCTGATGAAGGAGTATATCCGGGCGCTTGCCCATGCGTCGGTAGAGGATGGGGTCAATTATTTGGATAAGGCTTACGCCTATTTCTACACAGATGTAGATGAGCCTGCCTCTGAGAAGCAGTTCCTGGATGCCAAGCAGACCATTGACTTGTATTTTCAGATGATCTTCGACTGCGATACCGAACTGCGTGAAGAGTATGTAGGCACACTGGATTATGACTACTATGTCAATACGGTTTCTCCGGTGCTGACCAATATTCCGGATGTCATTCCCGGCGCCTACGATATTGAGGATGTGAAGACCTATGGGCTGGATAACCTGACGGTTTGCCCGGTGCTTCACGCCTTTGCAACCCCGGGCTACGCCGAGGCGATCCGGGAGAGCCGGGATTATGTGGATGTGTGGATGTACACCTGCTGGAGTCCTACCTATCCCTATCCCAACGCCCATACCGATGACCTGCCCCTTTCCACCCGTGTTTTGGGCTGGATGTGCTATGAGCTGGATACGCCTACTTATTTGATGTGGGCAACTTCCTGCTATATTTGGCAGATCTGGGGCGAGCCTGTGGAGGATGCCTGGACAGATATGCACACCGGTGAACCCAGTGCCGGCGACGGAAAGCTGACCTACCCCGGTGCTAAGTACGGCATTGATGGTCCTTGCCCGTCCCTGCGTATGGTAGCATATCGGGATATGTCTGAGGATTATCAGCTTCTGAATGTTGTCCGTGACCTGTATGAGCAGCAGGGCCTGGATGCCATTACCGTTCTGGAGCCTATGTTCCGGCGTATCTATTCTACCGGACTGATCCCCAACCGGGATGTAGCCGCCTTTGAGCAAGTCCGCACAGAACTTTTTGAAACGATTTTGAATCTGCAGGCCGGTAACGAGGTCTATTATGTGGAAACCGACATCGGTGTTGCAGAAGCCAATATCGCCTTTAAAGCCGCTCAGGATGCAATGATCCTGGTGGACGGACAGGTGCAGACGCCGGATGACCAGGGTGTTTACAGCTTCCGTCTGGATTTGACAAAGCAGAAGGACTTTACATTCCAGATTCAAAATGGTGAGACTGTCCGCACGGTTACCCGTATTTTGATTGACGGTCAGCTGGGTCAGGTACAGCGCTTTGAGGATCCGACTGCGGATTACAGCAGCTGGATCAGTTGCTTCGGAAAGAATTCCGGTAAGCACAGCGACGAAATGGCACAAGAAGGCAGCGGCTCTATGAAAATTGAGATGAATCCCAATGCCGAAGATGCTTTGCCGTTCTTTGCACTGGCAAAGGAATCAGAGCTTATTGGCGGCAGCTGGAAGGGAATCAAGACGGTCAAGATGTATGTGTATAATCCGGCAGAGGAAAAGACAGCGATGTCTGTTACCTACTATGCCAACAAGGATGTCAGTATGGCTTCCTATGAATTGCAGCCCGGTCAGTGGACACTTGTAGAGCTGACAATGCCCACATCGGCAGAAATTGAGGATGTGGACAGCATTGAAGAAATTGATTTCAACTTCCAAAGAGGTACCGCAGTTACTGTATATGTGGATAGCCTTGTAACGGTAAAGGAGGCACAGTGATATGAAGAAAATACTTTGCCTTATTTTAGCATTACTGTGCTTTTTCACAATGTCTGCCTGTAATGGTGAGCAGTCGGAAACTCCGACTGCCACCCAGCCGGAGGTAGAACAGCGCAGCAACGTGGTTGAGGTGGACGAGAACGGTCAGACCTATTATCTGCTGGCAGACTTCGAGAACTATTACGAAGCTTCCCAGCTGGGATTGTTTGCGGATTTCGGCACGATGGAATTGGTGTCCCGGCAGGAACAGCCGGAAATGGTAACAAACGGCGAAGCATCCGCCCACGTTACCATCTCCGGAAACGAAACTTCCTGGCTGAAACGCCGCCCCAATTTGCGGATTTCCACAACAACGGGGTTCTTTAACTACACCACTGATTTTTCCGATATGGAATATCTGGCTTTAGACATTTACAACTGTCAGGATTATGAGGTGGAAATTCGGTTTTATGTGAATCCGTCCATTGATGCCAACAACACTATGGAGGATCGGTATGCTACCCATCCCAACAATCCGTACAATATTGTATACTCCGTATTTTTGCAGCCGCAGCAGTGGAACAACCTGAAAATTCCCGCAGAGGAATTTAAGCAGGTGGCCTATGATGATAATGGAGTTCGGTATATGAAATACGGCGCGGATGCACTGGAAGCAGTTGGCGGATTCCACATCACCTTTGACCGTGGAGAGCTTCACGAAAATCCTCAGCAATTTTATATCGATAATATTCGCGCTTATATTCAGAAGTAAGTTCCTTGTAATCTATACGGCGGGTGCCGTTATTAAAATATAAGGAGGAAACAACATGCAAAAAGCAACAAGCAACAAAAGCATCCTGCGTATCCTTTCACTGACGCTGGTGTTGCTGATGTCGGTAGGCATGCTCGGTGTTGGGGTATCTGCAGAACCTGCAAGTCCCCTGAAGGGAACATCCGTTTCTCTTGGCAGTGAGCTGGTCGTCAACTTCTATGCAGAAGTTACGGATACCGAAGGTGCAGCAATGACATTCTGCGTAGATGAGGATACCATAACCGTTCCCGTAACACAGGCACGGCACGTAGAGGGTAATCTCTATGTATTCTCCTGCACCATTGCCCCTGCTCAGATGGCAGATACTATCGAGGCAACTCTGAGCGATTCCGGCAATACCTATCAGACAAGCACCTCTGTTCGGACTTATGCTGAAAAGCTGTTTGCCAGCAGACAGTGGGACAAGCTGGCAGCTGCCGATATGATGGTCACTACCTTGAACTACGGTGCTGCAGCGCAGAAGTATTTTAATTACAACACCGAAAATCTTGCCAATGCCGGCTATGAAAAGGCTGCCGCAGCGGAAATTCCCCAGGTGGATTCTTCCAATATGGTATCCGGTTCTGTCAGCGGCATTTCCTACTACGGTGCTACTTTGGTATTTGAGACCCGGATCGCTGTCCGCTTCTACTTCTCCGTAAGCGGAGATATTGCCAACTACACGTTTAGCACTGGTGAAGCTCCTGTTGCCAAGGGCGATCTGTACTATGTGGAAATTCCTGACATCAATCCCCAGGATTATGCCACAGATATCACCCTGACAGTCAATGACAAAATGACCGTCACTTACAGCCCCATGCGCTACATCAGCCGTATGTACGGCAAGACGGAAAGCGTAGAGCTGAAGACTCTAATCGGTGAGCTGTATCAGTATCATCTGATCGCAGTTGACTATCTGGCAGATCCCTACGGCAACGACAAGGATAACCTTGTCAGCGCACAATAAGAAAGGGAGGATATGAACAATGAAACAAGTGAAAAGAGTATTTGCGTTCCTTCTGTCCCTTTGCCTGATTTTCTCTATGGTACCGGTTTTTGCCGCATCTGCCGCATCAAACGAATTTTCTATCACCGGTATCAACGCATATAACTTCCGTGGCAATGACTGGTACATTATTCTGCAGACCGATAATGCCGATTTCTCTTTAAGTGCTGCGGCATCTTTAACCACTGCAGGTGCGACCATTGATGGTGCCGCCGCAGCCGGTTGGTTCCAGCCCGGCACCGGCACTTTGGCTTTTACTTTGGCAACTGACAAGGCTAACCACAAGGTAGTCCTTCCTGCAGGCATGGTACTGGGTGGTTTCACACTGAAGGAGGACTATGTGTTCTTCACCCAGGCTGACGGCAGTGCAAAGGCCAGCGTCAGTGTTACCGGTATCAATGCCTATAACTGCCGTGCCAATGACTGGTATATCGTTCTCGATACCAATCAGAGTGCACTTTCTCTGTCTGCAGTATCATCCCTGAGCGCAGCGGGTGTTACCGTTGACGGTACTGTGACCGGCGGTTGGTTCCAGGTTACCTCCGGCAATGCCGGTAAGGTAGCATTCACCTTGGCAACAGACAAGGCTGATCATAAGGTAGTCATTCCCCAGGGTACTGTGCTGGGTAATTATGTTTTGGCTGAGGACTATGTGTTCTGTACCTATTCCGATGGCGATATGAGTTCCGCAGCCTTTAATATTACCGGTATCAATGCCTACAACTTCCGTGGCAGTGACTGGTACATTATTTTGCAGACCGATAACAATAAATTCAATCTTACTTCTGCATCATCCCTGACAACTGCCGGTGTCACAGTTGACGGCACTGTCACCTCCGGCTGGTTCCAGCCCACCACCGGAACTTTGGCATTTACTTTGGCAACCGATAAAGCAGAGCATAAGATCGTCCTGCCTGCCGGCATGACACTGGGCAATTATGTTCTGGCAACCGATTATGTGTTCTATACCCACGATACCGGCTATGCGGACAATATTGCACCTTTTAGCATTACCGGCATCAAAGGCTACAACTTCCGTGGCAGTGACTGGTATATCATTTTGGAAACCAGTGATCCCGACTTTGCTCTGACTTCTGCATCATCCCTGGCAAATGCAGGTGTTACCGTTGACGGTACTGTTACCTCAGGCTGGTTCCAGGCTACTACCGGCACTTTGGAGTTCTCTTTGGCAACCGATAAGGCTGAGCATAAGGTCGTGATTCCTGCCGGTACTAAGCTGGGTAACTACAAGCTGACAGGCGACTATGTGTTCTATACCCATGCAGACGGTGCAGTAGACACCAAAGCTCCCGTGATCAACATCACCGGTATCAAAGCTTATAACTACCGGGCTGCCAATGCTGACTGGTACATTGTTTTGAATGTTGACAATGCTGCATTCTCTCTGCCCTCTGCTTTGGCTTTGAATGCTACCGTTGACGGCGCAGCTGCTTCCGGTTGGTTCCAGCCTACTACCGGTACTTTGGAATTTAGTGTGAAGGCCGATAAGGCAGATCATGAGATCATCCTTTCTGCCGGCACGGTACTGGGCAACTATGTGCTGGAGAACGACTATGTGTTCTATACTCACGCAAACGGTCAGGTGGATAATACCAAGCCTATCGAGTATGTGAACATCACCGGCATCAAGGCTTATAACTACCGAGCTGCCAATGCTGACTGGTACATTGTTTTGAATGTTGACAATGCTGCATTCTCTCTGCCCTCTGCTTTGGCTTTGAATGCTACCGTTGACGGCGCAGCCGCCTCCGGCTGGTTCCAGAAGTCCACCGGTACTTTGGAATTTAGTGTGAAGGCCGATAAGGCAGACCACGAGATCATCCTTTCTGCCGGTACAGTTCTGGGTGACTATGTGCTTGAAAATGATTATGTGTTCTATACTCACGCAAACGGTCAGGCAGATACTACCAAGCCCATCAAGTATGTGAACATCACCGGCATCGGCGGATATAACTTCCGTGGCAGTGACTGGTACATCATTCTGAATGTGGATAATAACGCCTTTGCTATGGCCAATGTAGCATCTCTGGCAACTTCTGGTATCACTGTTGACGGTGCAGCTACCACCGGCTGGATTCAGAAGACCGCCGGTACTTTGGAATTCTCTCTGGGTACCGATAAGGCAGACCACGAGATCATTATTCCTGCCGGCACAGTTCTGGGTGAATATGTACTGGAAAACGACTATGTGTTCTATACCCATGCCGATGGCGCAGTGAACACCGAAAAGCCCATCAAGTATGTAAACATCACCGGCATCAATGGCTATAACTTCCGCGGCAGTGACTGGTACATTATTCTGTCTGTAGACAATGCTGCATTCTCCCTGCCTGCTGTTGCAGCTCTGAATGCAACCATCGACGGCGCAGCCGCCTCCGGCTGGTTCCAGAAGGCAAACGGCACTTTGGAGTTCACTTTGGCAGCCGATAAGGCAGAGCATTATGTTGTGATTCCTGCAGGAACTGTTCTGGGCGAATATGTGCTGAAAAATGACTTTGCATTCTATACCCATAGCAACGGTTATGTAGACACGAACGCTCCTGTGATCAACATCACCGGATTCAAGGCCTATAACTACCGGGATAACAATTCCGACTGGTACATTGTTCTGGAAACCGATAATGCCAGCTTCTCCCTGACTGATGTTGCGTCTTTGACTACTGCAGGCGTAACAGTCGACGGCGCAGCCGCCTCCGGCTGGTTCCAGAAGACCACCGGTACTTTGGAATTCAGTCTTAAAGCGGATAAGTCCGAGCATAAGGTCGTGATTCCTGCCGGCACGAAACTGGGTAAGTTCACTCTGGAAAACAAGTTTGTGTTCTACACCCACGCTGACGGCATTGTAAATACCGTACCTTATGTTAACATTACCGAGATCAGCGGCGGTTACAACAACCAGTATATCGTTTACCTGACTACAGATAATGCTTATACGCTGACAGGCGATCAGAAACTGACAGTCAATGTGGACGGATCTGATGTCAGTGTTTGGCTGAATGCAGATGAAATTCCCTTTATTTCCGGTGGCAGTGCCATCACAATGGCGGAACATATTGTTGTGATTCCTGCCGGTACGGTTCTGGGCGACAGCGTGCTGGGTGAAGAATTTACCTTCTATACCCACGCAGACGGCTCTGTGGATCTGGAGGATCCCACAGTAGATGAGCCTGTTTATCCTATGGTGAGCCTGACTGTAAAAGATGAAAACGGACAGACCGTTATGAGCCGCACGGTGGCTTGGCACACCGACAGCATTGCACTGGTAGAGCAGGAGCTGAAGGCATCCTTGGCTGACGGCAAGCTGTTGCTGGGCTATGCATCCAATGATGCGCTGTATGCTTCTATTGGCAATATCGCCATTGCAGAGGGCAACACACTGGATATTACCCTGAAGACCCTGGATCTTACTGTTCATACCGAGATCCGCCACGGTGAAAATATGGCAGATTCCGGTCTGCGTTTCGTGGCTGCACTGGGTCAGACGGAATATATCCCCAAGGTGCTACTGATTTCCGATGATTTGGATACTTTGACTGTAGCCGATGCACAGTGGAAGATCGGTAATCCCTACCACACGGAAGAAAAGCCCTTTGTTGAAATTACCGCTATGGATGGTACAGTCTGTTACAGCATTGCTCTGACAAACATCCCTGCGGCTGACTACAATAAGACCTACTATGCCTGCGCCGGTGTGCTGGTGGAGTATGCCGATGTTGGTCAGAACTATGTCTGCACCGATGCCGTTGCTTCCACTGTCAACGAAGCTGCAGAAAACAACTGGATTAACACTGCTGTTAAGACAGAGTATGTAAATGGTGTTATGGTACTGGATGCAGATGCCAACCTGATCGGCAACCGCAGCTATACCATCAGCGTTTCTAACAATGCAAATGGCGATTATGTGATCGCCTACACCGGCAGCAGCGTAAAGGTAAGCGCCCTGACCATCGAGGGTCTGCGTTTCACCGCAGAAGACGGTGTCGTATTCGGCGACGGCACAGTTACCGTTCCCAACGGCCTGTTTGCAGCTGCAAAGCTGGAGCAGGAACTGACGGATGCAGAGGATAAGATGGACATTGGCGCCTACTACGGTCCTTCTGTCGGTACATTCCGGTATACAGAATCCAGTGGCACTATTACCAATAAGTCTGTTAAGAGAACCCATGATGCCGTCTATGCCGATGTGGAAGACTACTTTAATGCAGGCTTCAATATCTGGATGGCAGAGGATTGGGTTTACGGCGGCACCCAGTACAGCGATAATGATGCCTTCAGCGCATTGGATCTGGCAGCAGAATACTGCATCAAAAACGGCCTGACCAACGAGGATATCAAGGTTCTCGTGACCGATGGCTTCATCAACGGTTTGCTGGATGGTACCGATATGAACAACGGTGACCGCAATAGCGTTGAGCAGTATGCTGCCATCGCAAGAAACAATGTCAACGCTTTGATCAATTACGTACCTGTGGTAAATGGTGTACAGGTCGGCGCAGAGTATAACTGTTTTGCAGGTTTCCTGCTCCGGGATGAGCCTTTCTATGACCATATGAGCTACTATGCTCCCTGGTTCAGCTTCCTGGCTGCCGATGCAGATCAGACGGTTACTGTATCTGCGTGGAATACCAGCGGCGAACTGATCAGCGGTGAGGTGTCCTGCCTTGGCCTGCTGGATAAGGGATACACCTTGTACTTCTCCTTGCTGGGTATGGGCGCATCCAAGCAAACCATCGTTCCCGGCAGCACCAGCGCAGATCCCTGCTCTGAGGCAGAATATCTGGCTTATGTAAATCAGTTTGTAAACAATGTCAATGCAACTGTTTGGAATCACGAAAATATGGTTCTGGCATTTGATAACTACGGACTGTACACCGAGGCAAGCACCAACTTTGCTTCTTCTACCATCAAGTACACAGAGAAGATGAGTGCCAACTGGCAGCAGAACTATGCTCTGTTTGCCGATATCATCGAGAGCAAGGGCGGCAACGCTACCTTCGCAGCCGCACTGCGTTCCGATGGCATGGTTCGTAAGAGCCTGGGTGGTTTCTGGAGCAGCAAGACTTGGAAGGAATTCCAGGCATTCGATGCCAGCTGGGGCGAAGAAGCCGTATCTATGCAGGCCTACACCGCTTTGGCACACGGCTACAGCTACATCAACTACTACACCTATTGGGAACCCAGCAATCAGGCATACAAGGGTGAAACCTATACCGATGCCTGCGTGATGTGGGACGACAATATGAATCCGGTGAAGCAGAATATGTATTACTGGGTGCAGTCTGCCAATGCCGAGGTGCGGCAGCTTGAGAATCTGATCGCAAACTTCTCTTATGTGGATACCGCAGCCATTGCTGCAGGTGGCAACTTCTACACCGGAACCGGCAATGTTGGCGGTACGGATATGGGCGGCCTGTGGACAGCTTCTCAGTTGGCAGAAAACTCTGCCCTGGCAAGCATTTCCGCATCTGCAGATACCACTGCAGGTTACTTTAGCAAGGCCAATGGCCAGTTTAACGATATGTTCGTTCTGGTCAATATGAGTCACCCCAATCAGGCGGCAAGTGATACCGTTTCCATGACCTTTGATGCCGGTTACTCCTGCGTCATTGTCTATTTGGACGGCGTAGCTTCTGTCTATCAGCTCCATAACGGTCAGTGCAGCGTGACCTTGCCCAGCGGCGAGGGCGCAGTTGTCATTCCCGTAGCATAACAAAATCAGTACCGGGCAGGGTTTTTGCCCTGCCCGGTATAAGGTAAAGGAGAGTAAATTATGACTCCTAAAACTTTAGCAGTTATGATCGACTGCTCACGAAACGGTGTGATGAAGCCGGAAAAGGTGAAGGAATTTGCCTTACTCATCAAAAATATGGGCTACAATGCCCTGATGCTCTATACAGAGGATACCTACGAAGTGGAAAATGAGCCCTACTTCGGTTATATGCGCGGTCGGTATACCATCGCCGAAATGCAGGAAATGGATGCCTACTGTCTTTCTATCGGGATTGAACTGATCCCTTGTATCCAGGTGCTTGCCCATTTGGGTCATATTCCCCGTTGGGAGGAATACTGGAGCCATATGGATAGCCAGGATGTGCTTTTGGTAGGCGATGAGCGCAATTACCGGCTCATCGAAAATATGCTGGCTACCTTATGCAAGTGTTTTACCAGCCGGAGAATCCATATTGGTATGGATGAGGCTTTCTATTTAGGCACTGGCCGCTACCTGCAGCAAAACGGTTACCGTGCCCGTCTGCAAATTTTCGTGGAACACTTAAATCGTGTGAAACAGCTTACCGATCGGTATGGTATCCAGGCGATGATGTGGAGCGATATGTTCTTCCATTTGGTCGGAGAAGATAAAAAGCTGCCGCCGGAGATTTTGCGGCAGGTTCCGGAGGGTGTAGAACTGGTTTACTGGGACTACAGCGCAAAGGAACA
>JAZRLK010000053.1:0-9889 GCA_045646805.1 Faecousia sp. | reverse complement strand
CTTTATGAATCAAAATGCACAGGCAAATCCTATGTTTTCCTATTTTAGTCCCATTTATTTGGTCTTGACGGTGATGATGGTGGCCTATCTGGGATGGCTGATCCCCCTGCAATCCAGATTCCACAACAATTTCTGGGGTCTTCACATCAACGCTATGCGGTTTTCCATCGGTCGGCTTTGGGGCTCTCTGGGAATGCTGCTTTCTACTGCGGGCGTAATTGCTGTGTGCCTGCTGCACACGATGACCCTTCCGCTGATCTGCCTTGCACCTTGTCTGATTGCCCTTTTGCACAGTATCCCCGTTGAACGGGGTTTCCGGATTGTATTCCCTCAATATTTCGAAGATGAAGAAAATAATTGATAAACAGACTGTCTATGTTTCTTTTTTAAAGAATCTGACATTGTTTTCGCCATCTACGGTAAGCAGGAATGTTTCCTGTGGCGTTGCCTTTTCTTTAGAAAGGGTCTTTTGCAGCCAGCGGCTGTCCTTACCGGCTTTGCGCAGGTTATCCTCTATGATCCTGCCGTCGCTGATGATGGTAACCGGCAGAGATTCTGCCGTTGGCACAACGCCGGCATCTTTGGCGGAGGCAGGCTTTTCGTCGGGATACAGAAACACGGAAAGATTTCCGCCGGTTTCCAAAATTGCATACTGCACCTTTACCGGGTCCAACACATCTTTTTCTCTGAGCTGGCTGACCAGCTCATCCAGTGTGACCCGGTTTTTTCGCATATTTTCCTGCAAAAACTTGCCGTTTTCAATTAAAATAACCGGTTTTCCACACAGAAATTTCCGAATCTTGATATTACGCATTGACAAAAAAGACAAGAGAATCTCCATTCCCAGAACTGCCAGAATGGGCACAACACCTGCCAATATCGGAATGTCCTCCTGCATAGGAAATGCCGCCAGGTCTGCTATCAGCATCGTAACCGCCACCTCGGACGGTTCCAGCTGTCCCAGCTGCCGCTTACCCAGTACACGAATCACAGCAATTACGACCAAATACAAAACCACTGCCCGGAAAAATACACTGAGCACTTCCATCCCCCCGGAGGATAGTGTTTCCATTTTTGGGGTAAATATACTGGACAATGATTGTTATTTACCCCCCTCTGCTGTAGGAACATGGCATTGCCCTGTCCTAAAATATTTATTATTTCTTCTTTATTATTTCTTCTTTATTCTTTTCGATGACTATTTGATTATCGATTTTTAAATAATAAATAATATTGAATAAATAATAAAGAATAAATTTAGGGAGGGGCAATGCCCCTCCCCTACGGTATGCTGTTGAAAATTCGGATAATTGTCAATTATTTGGACAGTGCCTGGTTCAAAACCTGAGTGTTATACAGGAAAAGCACATCCTGTCCCTTAAACTGAATATGCTCCCCCAGGGACTTATAGTCAGCAAGGCGCAGATCCACCAAAATCACACTGCTGTAGTCCTTGACCAGCAAGGGTGTCAGGCTGCTGCCGAAGGAATCCCGGAAAATAATCAGCTCTTTGTCCGTAGCCGCATTGGGATTTTCGATCTTCAACAGGGGCAGATTGCCGGAGAGGAACAGCTCATAAAGGTCGTTGCCCTCCAGCTTTTCCATATTATAGACCTGGCTGTGTTCGTTCCAGGTTTTGGAGGTCATATCATAGTCATAAACCTTGCAGGCATCCAGCAGTTCGCTTCTCATCAGATACAGCGGTTCTGCGTCCATAGGCAGGGCGGCGTGACCGTAGTACACACCGTAGAAGGGCCGCTCCACCAGAGTCTTATTGTAATCCGCTTCCTGCTGGACCGTTACGCCCATAGCGTCAGCGATTTTCTGGGCTACAGGGAGAATTTCTTCCTGCCGCCAGTGGGTATCCGTGCGGTAGTAGGAATCGATGGTCAGGCAGTCGGTCAGGTCAATATGGGTGGCATTGGGGATTTTGTCGGAGGGGAATTTTTTCTCCACTTCCGCAAACAGCTTTTCATAATCCAAAGCCAAATAGCCGTTTTCCTCTGCCAAATAATAGCCCTTATCCGGCACTACTGCCACATACAGCTTACACTTGCCTCTGACGATCTGCTGCTGGACAACCGTACCCAGCACATTCAGATTTGCCTTCAGCTTGCCTTCATCCAAGGGGTACAGCAGTTTTGCGGCATAGCCGTCTTCCACATAGATCTCGTTGTTATCCTTTTGCTGCATCACATAGTAGGTGAAAACAGATTTCACCTGGCGGAAACGGTCACGCAGTGGGAACTGATCCAGGCTGTACTCTTCAAACAGACTCATATAGGAATTTTTCTTGCGGATCGTGCCGTCTGCCCGGTAGTCATCCTCCGCAAGCAGAGTTTCTATGCTCAGCTTCGGAGCCTGCGCCAACTGACGCCGCTCTGCAACAGACATTGTTTCCGGTTCACCGAACCAAGCACCGGCAGTCAGACCAAACCAAACCAGAATCAAGGCAGCAATGCCAATGGTCGTCAATATTTTCTTCATAGCATTACCTCCTTAGAATCTGAAATACAGGAACGGGCTGAAAGATCCGTCAACCAAGAATGCTGTGCAAATAACCAGCAGGAGGATCAGAACGATACCCTCCAGGGCTGCCACAGCTACGCCTGTCGCCTTGCCCTCAGAGAGCCGGACGGCAGTATTTTTCACCAGCGGTGTGCAGCCGACGATGCCTAAGATAAACAGCACACCGAAGCTGCGCAGATAGTACAGGGTTTCTGTGCTCAAAAGGGGCAGCTTGCCAAAGCCAAACAGGCAGGCAAAGTCCGAGCCCACTTGGGCCATATCCTTGCCGTTGAACAGCACAAAGCCCAAAGTTACCAGCATAATGGTGATAAAATGGCGGATAAAGCCGGGCACATTTTTGTAGGAAGGCACCCACTTTTCAAAGATCAGGCATACTGCGTACAGCAGACCCCACAAAATGAAGTTCCAGCTTGCGCCGTGCCACATACCGGTGAGGAACCAAACCACGCAGGTATTAAACAGCCAACGCCATCTGCCCACCCGGTTGCCGCCCAGAGGGATATACACATAATCCCGGAACCAGCTTCCCAGGCTCATATGCCAGCGGCGCCAGAACTCTGCAACGGACTTGGACATATAGGGATAATTGAAGTTTTCAATGAAATTGAAGCCCAAAACCTTGCCCAGACCAATAGCCATATCGCTATAGGCGGAGAAATCGAAATAGATGTTAAACAGGAAGGCAAAGGCATACATCCAGTAAAACAGCACCGAAGGCTCGCCGGAATCCCGAAAAATGGCGATCAGCGCAGCAAAGGAGTCGGCAATGATGATCTTCTTGGCAAGACCGATGACAAACCGGCGCAGACCCAATTTGATTTCGCTCCAGCTGTGGGTGCGGTCGTTCAGCTCCCGGGCTACATCAATATAGCGCACGATGGGACCGGCAATCAGCTGGGGGAACAACGCCACATATGCGCCAAAATAGATGGGGTTCTTCTGCACTGCCACATCCCCACGGTACACATCGATCACATAACTCAGCGCCTGGAAGGTATAGAAGCTAATGCCCACAGGCAGTGCGATCTTCAGCAGGGCAATGGACAGGCCTGTAAGGGCATTGACATTTTCGATGAAGAAATCCGCATACTTGAAAATTGCCAAAAGACCCAGGCTGATCACAACGGAGATCACCAGCCACATTTTCCGAAAGCCTTGTTTCTTCGCCTTGCCCATAGCAAGGCCGCAGCCCCAGAACATCAGAATCGTGCCGATCATCAGGAAAAGATAGACCGGCTCACCCCAACCGTAGAACACCAAGGAAAACAGCAGGAGTATGAGGTTCTTGGTAAAAATGGATGCTTTGTGCGCCAGCGGTTTGTTGTGGCTGATCAGCACAAAGATCTTTTCCACCACCCAGGACACAGCAAAATAGCTGAGGATCACTGCCGGCAGAAAATAGTACAAAAACGGAATGCTTGAAAATACCATCTTTTATTCCTCCGGGTATTTATGTTTATCTTGTTCATTATACCCTATTTCCTCCTGCCTGTATAGTCTTTTCTAAAATCTTAACGAAATATTCAATTTTCCATTGTCAATTGTCAATTAAAAAAGCACCTCCGAAGAGGTGCTTTTTAAAAATTACATATTGGGGTTTTCCAGGTTGGCAACAGGCTCCCAGCCAGCTTCGCCGATGGCGGTAATGGTCTGGGCATACAGGTCGTCGCCGCCGATCAGGCACAGAACCTGATTGTCCTTCACAGCAATCGCTGCGTTGGAGGGGTTGACGCAAACCCACTTCATCCAGTCGATGTTGGCCTCGAAGTCAGCAGCTACAACGCTTGCGGTAGCAGCATCGGTCAGGGTTACGATTACCAGAGAATAGGGGGTGGTCATCATCATAGGAGCAAGCTGTACGCCGCTCTCAATGCCGGCGGAGGAGGACAGGCCGGTGTAGAAACCGA
This sequence comes from Faecousia sp., assembly GCA_045646805.1. GTDB lineage: Bacteria > Bacillota > Clostridia > Oscillospirales > Oscillospiraceae > Faecousia. The sequence goes on along the minus strand of JAZRLK010000053.1, from coordinate 5,453 downwards.
AAACTTCCTCATCTTCCATTTCCACATTGGTCATGGTGAAGCTGTCGATACCGGCAACATTCATCTTGCCCAGAATCTCGTTCATAGCCAGCTTGTCGCCCTCAGCGATCAGACCAACTTCCTGGGGAACGGGAACATACTCTTCCAGACCGGCGGTCAGCTCCTTGAAGCAGTCTTCCAGGATCTGGAAGCCGTCGATATAAGCCTGGGGAATGGTGCCTGCGTAGTCAGCAGACAGGTAGCCCTCTTCGCCGTAGGTAATATAAGCGCTGGCATAAGCCTCGCCCTCACCATACTCGCTCTGGCCGTTCAGGTCCAGCAGGCCGGACTTTTCCAGATTGTAGGTGATGGTGGTGATAGCGTCGCCTTCGATGGTGCCCTTCTTGGTGACATCGCCGATCAGCTCAACATAAACGGAGCCGTCCTCATTGGGAGAGGCGGTCAGCTGGCGGAAGGTCTTGCCTGCTTCCTGCAGGTTCAGGATGAAGTAGGTAACGGGGTCGATGGTGAGCTCCATCTGGGGCTCGGTTTGCTGAGGCTCGGTAGCCTCGGGTTCGGTGGGTTCGTTTGTATTGCCGCAGGCGACCATACCGGCCACCATCAGCAATGCAAGGAACAATGCTGTAAGCTTCTTAAACATAATTTTATTCTCCATTTTCATTTGATTTTAGGTTTGCCAGGGGGCATTATACCCGATACAGAAGGAAAATGCAAGTCTTTCTTTCATAATTCACATACTGTTAACTTTCTATATTCTCAGGGAGGGGCAATGCCCCTCCCTTACAGAATTGTCAATTGTCCATTGTCAATTGCGCAATGGCTGCCTGCAGCTGGGCATCTTCCTCGTCAGGCAGGGTCTGGGTATAGATCTTTGTCATAGTCTCTTCGTCAATCTCCACCAGAACATCGGGCACAAGACCGCCTGCCTCTGCCAGGCTGACGCCGTTGGGGGTATAGTACTTACCAACAGACAGGTTTACCGCCGAGCCGTCAGAGAGCTCAATGGTGTTCTGGAAATAGCCCTTGCCGGTGGTATTCTGGCCTACCGTTACGGCATAATCATATTCTTTCAGCGCAGCGGCAAAGAACTCCGCTGCGGAATAGCTTTCCCCGTTGATCAGAACTGCCATAGGCATCTGCTTGCAGGAAGAATCGGATTTATCCTCCCAGGTTGCGCCAGTATAGCTTTCACTGCGGAATAAAACACCCTCCGGCAGCAGATAGTCCAGGATTTCCACCATTTCATCTTTATAGCCGCCGGGATTAAACCGCACATCAAAGATCATAGCCTTTGCGCCATCTTGCTCCAGCTGCTCAAAAAGGGCAATGGTTTCCTCGGCACAGCGGCTGTTGAAATTGACGATGCGGATATAGCCGATATTGCCATCGAGCATTTTTCCGGTGGCCACCGCCTGCACGATTCTGCGGCGGGTCAGCGTGATATCCAGCTCCTGTCCATCCCTCAGAACCGTGATCGTAACTGAGGTATTTTCTTCACCGGAGATCATAGCCGAAGCTGTTTCCGAGCCCACATCGGTAATCCGGCTGCCTTCCACAGCCACGATGATATCCCCTGCCTGCATGCCGCCTTCCAGAGCCGGACTGCCCGGTTCCACACGGGTGACTTCAAAGCCTTGATCATCTTCCAGCATGGTAATCGTCACGCCGATGCCCACATAGGAATTGTCCTTCTGATTCTGCACACTCTGCATTTGCTCAGCAGGAATATAGTAGCTCCATTGGTCGCCGGTGGCATAAACCATAGCAGCAGCAGCGGCATCTTCCATATCTTTGGCGTCTGCCTGTCCAATATAACACTGCAAAATCAGAGATTTCAGTTCTTCCAGCTTGCTGTAACCGGGCTTTTCCGGTGCGCACAAAAACAGCGTCAGCGCAGATGCCACCGCCGCAATCACCAAATAGCTGATGATCCGCAGCACCCAACGGCCGATTTTGGATTCCTTATCCTCCTGCTCCGCCGGCTCTGCTATCCTGGCAAGCTCCTTCCAATCCGGCTGCTGTTCCTGCTCCGGATAATTCATTTCTTCCATATTTTACACCTCTTCACTACCCTCCCCCAGGGAAGGGTATTTTGCACCATAAAAATTAGGGAACAGGCATAGCTGTTCCCCAATTTATCAAATAATATAGGGCACTGCCATGGCTACCAGACCGAAAATAATCAGCGCCGCCATAACGCCTGCTATAATAGACGCAATCTTCTTCTGCATATTTTACACTCCTTATCCGTATGTGGGGAAATTGATGTACTCCGCAGGGTTCACATAAGCATAGTTCTTGCTGATGCCGAAGTGCAGATGCACGCCGGTAGAGCCGCCGGTCGTTCCCATATAGCCTATGACCTGTCCTTGCTGGACATACTGACCGGCACTGACGATATAATGGGTCAGGTGCATATAAATCGAGCCGTAACCATCGCCGTGGCTGATGGAAACATAGTTGCCCGCTGCGCTGCCCCAGCCTGCAATGGTCACATAACCGGCTCTGGTGGCAACAATGGGCGTGCCCTGTCTGCCGGCCAGGTCGATACCCTCGTGCATCTTGGGGATACCCTGGATGGGGTGGATGCGCATACCAAAGGGGCTGGTTACCATAGAGTAGCTGCAGGGCATCATCCAGGCAATGCCGTCTTTGTAGTAAAGACCGTTGTTGTAGATGGGTCCGGTGGCAGGATTCATAGCTGCCTGCTCCCGCTCCACAGCTTCGTCAAATTCCTTGTTCTTCTGCAGAATTTCCAGAGCCAGCTGGTTGTGCTGATCCTCCAGCTCTGCCATCATATCTTCGTATTCGTCGCCCTTGGCCTTCATTTCGATGAGCAATGCATCGGTTTCGGCACGGCGCTCTTCCAGCTGGACTTCAACGGAGTCCAAAGATTGCCGCTTTTCCTGCAAAACATCCTGCTCTGCGGTCAGTGCGCTTTTTGCATCATTGACCACATCCGCAGCAGCCTCCAGCTGACGCATACATCTTTCGTCGGCACGCTTGATATCAATAATCATTTCCAGGCAGTCCAGCATATCCATAATGCTGTTGGCCTGGGACAGCACTGCCCAGTAGGACAGCTCGCCGTTTTCCTCCATAGCCCGGATACGCTTGGCGTTTTTATCCTGCAAATCCTTCAAGTTTTTCTGGGCCTCATCCAGCTCCTCCTGCTTGTCGGCAATCAGCTGGGCGCAAGTAGTCAGCTGGTTATTGAGCAGTTCCATCTGCTCATACAGCAGGGCAATTTCCTGGTCAACCAGGTTTTTCTGCTCCACCAGAGCCTTCAGCTCGTTCAGATTTTCATTCATCTGACCCCGCAGCTCGTTGATTTCTTCCTGCAGAGCGTCGTTTTCTTCTTCCAGCTTGTCCAGTTGATTCTGAAGCTCCCAGGAAGAAGCCGCACGAACCTTTATGGGGGAAACGCCCCCGAAAAGTCCCAGCAAAAGCACCAAACACAGTGCTCCGGCCAAACCTCTGAATAATGTTATCTTTCTCATATTTTCTCCTTTTTATCCTATCAGGCACTTGGTCGCAAAATGCATTTTGCCTTATGCCTTACGCATATACTTGCGGATGGAAGAGAAGCTGCCCACCAGACCCACGAAAATACCGGCACCTGCAAACAAGGCAATCATCACCGGCAGCAGTTCGGTAAAGGGTTCAATTTTCAGCAGTTCGCCTGTGCCCATCTGCTCCAGCTTGGAAACAAGGCCGTTATACACCAGCCATTCCAAACCAAATGCCACACCTGCGCCCAGGATACCCAGTAAGAAGCCCTGCACAACGAAGGGCAGCCGGATAAATCCGTTGGTTGCGCCTACCATTTTCATAATGGCGATTTCATCCCGCCGGGCAGCCATAGCCAGCTTGACGGTATTGGAAATAATCATCAGACACACAAACAGCAGCGCCACAATGATGGCTGTGGAGAGCATCTGCAAAATATCCTCCACCATAACAAAGACCCGTGCCACTTCCTCCGCAGCCCGAACCTTTACAACACCCGGAACTTCCAGCAGATCTTTTTTGGACTGCTCCAAAAGGCGGTTTTCCTCCAGGTAGACCTGGAAACGGTGGCGGAATGTGCTCACCTCTACGCCTTCAAATACGCCGGTATCGGAATACTGCTGGGCGTACTTTTCCATAGCATCTTCCCGGGAAATATAGTCCGCACGTTCAATATTATCCAGCATATTGATATCCGTGCCGACGCTTCTGGCTTCATCGTCCGTCAGGTTTTCGTCAACATAAACCATCACCGTATGGGTCTGGTTCAGATCCTGCACAATCAGACCCAAATTGTAGGTCAGAGCCACAAAAGAGCCGATGATCAGCAAACAAGCCACCGTTACAAACACAGCGGCAAAGGACATAAAGCTATGGCGGAAAATGCCGCGGATACCCTCTTTGAGTAAGTAAAAGAAATTGTTAATTTTCATGGCCGAAATACCCTTCCGTTCCGTCGCTCACCAGCAGACCGTCATCAATGGCAATTACACGCTTCTGGAAATGCTCCACCAGCTCCTGGGCGTGGGTAACCACCAGCAAGGTAGTGCCCAAGGCGTTGATTTCCTGCAGCAGGCTCATAATTTCCATAGCCATGGCAGGGTCTAAGTTACCGGTAGGCTCGTCGGCAATGATGGTTGAGGGGTTATTCACCAGCGCACGGGCAATGGCAAGACGCTGCTGTTCACCGCCGGAGAGCTCCTTGGGATGACGGTTTACCTTGTCACCCAGACCAACCAGCTCCAGCACATACGGGACTCTTGCCTTGATCTCTTTATTCTTTGCGCCTACCACTCGCATAGCAAACGCCACATTTTCATACACCGTCATATCCTGGATCAGACGGAAATCCTGGAACACAACGCCAACGGTGCGGCGCATATAGGGCAGCTCCCGTTTGCGGATCTTTTCCAGAGAATAGCCGTTTACATGAACCGCACCCTTTGAGGGCTTCAATTCGCCGGTGATCATTCGGATAATGGTGGACTTTCCTGAGCCGGAAGGACCGACCAGATATACAAATTCGCCGTCTTCAATTTGGAAGGATACACCTCTGAGGGCTTGATTTCCTTCCGAGTAGGTTTTCACGACATCGGTAAATTCAATCATGTTTTCTCTCCATTTATCTTTCTCAATGCGCCGCGCAGGCGCAATTCACGCCGTAAGGCAAATCATTGCAAAATACAAAACGCATTTTGCACATTCTCCCAGCATTGAGTAACAAAATTGTAACACATTTCAAAAAAACTGTCAATCATAAAGCTGCGAAAAATATCGGAAGCTCCGCCAATTTTTACAATTTCGCCACAAATACAGCCCCCTCAAAATGAGCAATGTCATTAAGCTAACCTTATTGTCATTCCGAGCCGGTGTTTGCACCGGCTCGGGAATCTCATACAACATAGCTTGTTCTTTGAGATTGCAACACCAGTGACATCGGTCAC
>JAZRLK010000052.1:0-3244 GCA_045646805.1 Faecousia sp. | reverse complement strand
TATTTATTTTTTCTTTACTTGATGTATTAGTATTTAATTGTGCGGGTTTTTCCCGTTCAGGTATATCCTGTTCAGGAATGTCCTGTCTTGGGTTCTCCAGAACTGGATTTTCCAAAACTGGATTTTCCCGTTTAGGTGATTTATCTCGTTTAGCTGCTTGTGGAACCTCTGGTGTGGAAATGGGTTTTTCGAGAATGGTGTACTCAACATTTGTGAGTCTGCCTTGAGAGTTGCGGTTTCGCTTGCGCTGAACATAACCTGCATTTTCCAGCTCTTTTACTGCAGCGCAAATGCTGTCAACACCATCTTTGCATATATATGCCAGTCCTTTTGTAGTGTAATCCCAGTCTTCGGGAAGGGAAAGCATTAAGCTTAGTAACCCCTTGGCTTTCAAAGAAAGTGATTTATCTCGCAAATGGAAATTGGCCATTACAGTGTAATCTTTTGTTTTATCGATTCTGAACACTGCCATGTTTTATCAGCCCTTTCAAAAGTGATTGTTTGTCAAAACTCCTATCTAAGTTGAATTTGGCAGAGCCATCAATGATGGTCATTATGGCTCAAAGAAAGGCGCGCCAGGACCCTCTGTGACGCCGGGAGCGGCTCGGAACAGGCCTTCTACAAAGGCTTCGAAACAAAATGCATCCTCATCATAAGGCCAAACACAGCCCTTGTGGACGCGGTAGGATGAATAGTATTTGGCAGCTCTGTTTTCAATATGGAAGCACGCCGTAACTACAAGCGTCAGATCTTCACGAAGCCATACTTCCAAAAAGTGCATAGTCGCTATACGGCCTTCGTCTGCCACATAGTCGGGCATACGATAGAGGAGGATAGCTTTACAGGGGAATAATTTTTCACCCCAATAGTTCAGAAGACAATCATCTTTGCCGTAACTTCTGAAGGCATAAACCGGCTCTGCTTCCCGGCATAGGGTTTGAAACAGAGAGTAGAAATTGATTTCCATCAGCGTGGACACAATCTCTGAACTTGGAATTTCATAATGGTTTGCAATTTCGGTAAGGAAATTAGAGATGCTTTCGGTTAACTTTTTGATGGTGTTCATGGCGATTCCTCCTTAATTATTTTCTGGCATTGCGCCGTCTGCGCCGTTTTTCCGGGATAATATGTCCTTCGATAATTGCGTAGTGTTTCAGTATTTTGATTTCCCGCCGTCTGTGTGCATCTTCTGCGAGAAAATATTCCTCTTCGTTTAGGAATAAACGAACACGCTGGCCCTTTTCGCCATAAGTGCTGTTTGGGGAATGAATGTCAAAAACAATCATGTGCTTTGTAGCGTCCAGAAAACGCTCTACACAAAGAAGATCATGACCGTGGATGATTTCAGAGTTAATGCCCATTGCTGTACTGGACTCCTTTCGGGGAAATAAAAAACCGGGCAAGTGAAACTTGTCCGGTTTGCGGTTAAGGAATATGAAATTATCTGCTTTGGTCCCGCTGTCTTCGCTTCAACCAAACATCAAGCAGTTTGAATACTAATTCTTCGATCTTGGCTGGGGAATAGGCGCGGGGAAAATACTTGCGAAGTTTCTCTTCAGACAAGGTGACGTCGTTTTTAACGGGCTTTTTTTGCTCTGCCATGATGTTAAGCATCGTGTCCTCATTCAGCTCTCCGGCTTGGCTAAGCTTTCGTAAACGCTGCGCCTGGGAAAGAGAGGGCGTATTCTGTTCGCTCAAAATGGTATCTACGAGAAGTATCTGTTCTTCTTCAGGTAGGGATGCGAGCTGATAAGCCGGGGTAAGGCCAATCTTTTTTTCATCAACCATCTGTAACAACTCCGGTACTAACTGGGTAAGGGAGATGTAGTTTCGAACAGTATCACCGCTGACACCGGCTAATTCGCCAACCGAATCATCAGATCGGAAATTAGCCGAAACATTCGGCGCATTTTCTTTTTCCTCTTTTCGGGGTCTGCCGGCCTTTCGTTTGATTGCATCCATACGCATTTTGTATGCGTGAGCCCGTTCGGAGGGGAGGATGTTTTCTCTTTGGATGTTGCTATCAACCATACGAATGATTGCATCATCATCGTCAAGAGAAAGGATAATTGCTGGTACAGCATCAAGACCTGCAGCAATACAAGCATGTTGTCTGCGAGAACCGGAAATCATTTCATAATCACCGAATTCAGTAGGACGAACTTCGACAGGGACGAGTATTCCAAACTGAGATACACTTTCAATCAGCTCGTTCATAGCTGGATCATCACGGATCTGGAATGGATTATTGGGCATAGGATGTATTGCAGACAGGGGAATGGAGTGGATGCTGCCTATGACGGGGGAGTGTCGATTGGCACAACTGTCTTTGTTTTCTGGATTTCTTTCATTAAGTAACCTCCTAATTTGGATACAAAAAAAGCACCCGGTGATTTTTTACTATCACTGGGTGCTTTAGCATTTTGGACTATTATAATTAGGGGGCGAAATGCTCCATAAGGGCAATATAAGGGAAGAAAAAGGGATAAAGTGTAGAAGAAAGAAGTATTGTTACGAGACTTCTTAAAAGCCCTACATTAACCCATAATTTAACCCATTTTTTAACCCATAACCGAATTTAACCCCTATTTAACCCTTAAAAAACTGATTAAAACAGGTCAAAAACGGTCAAACCATTTCAAACAAAAAAGCTCCGAAATCCATCGGATTCCGGAGCTTTCTGTCGAATTTGAGTCGTAGAAGTTCGAAATTAGCGCTTGCTGAACTGGGGAGCGCGACGTGCGGCTTTGAGGCCGTACTTCTGGAAAGTAAAATCGGAAAAAGTATTGGTATCACGTGCTTTTTCGGATTGGCTTTTTGAGTTAGCCCATCGGTTAGCCCATCAGAGAACCATCGATTTTTTAGCCCATTATGCCCTGTGAATCAACTAAAAGCGCTTGTCACAACATCAGCTAATTCTTCGGGTTTATTATACTTGACCTTTGCGTAAATGTCCATTGTTATTTTGCTGTTCTCATGTCCTGCAAGATACTGTACGGTTTTAGGATCGACAGATTTGTGAATAAGGTTGGTGATGTAGGTATGACGTAGCTGGTGCGGTGTCACAGGAAAATCGAGACTATATACAACTTTTCCATTGTGTGCGGCTTTCCGGCCGAGGACTGGTGTGACGGTGTGAACTATCTTCTCACCTTTACTATATCTGGTATAGGTGCGTTGCTTCACTGTGCGGGTTTCGATGTATTTCCAGACCCGTTTGAACTGTGTACCGGACAGCGGTTTG
>JAZRLK010000051.1:0-3532 GCA_045646805.1 Faecousia sp. | reverse complement strand
CTCTTGGGGTGCGGTTTTCATAATCATCAAATCCCGGGTCAGGCAGGCAAGCTCATCCATCAGCGCACCCAAATCCTTACCCTCAGAATAAAAACGGTTAAAAAGTGCCAATGCCTTTGCGGTATTATGGTCTGCAATATGACCCATCAGCTTGCCGCATTCCTGGATTCCGGCAATGCCCAGGCAGGCATACACCCGGTCTGCCGTAAGCTCGCCGGTAGTGGCAGAAGCGCACTGATCCAGCAGGCTCAAGCCATCACGCATACCGCCGTCAGCCAATCGAGCCAGGATCCGCGCCGCGGAATCTTCCAATTCAATATCTTCCTGGTACGCCACATACTGCAATCTTGCAGCGATATCCTCCTGGCTGATCCGGCGGAAAGAATACCGCTGGCAGCGGGAGAGAATAGTAGAGGGCACTTTATGCAGTTCTGTGGTTGCCAAAATAAACAGCAAATGCTCCGGGGGTTCTTCGATGATCTTCAGCAGCGCATTAAATGCGGAGATAGACAGCATATGCACCTCATCGATGATGTACACACGCATTTTTACCTGAGATGGGGTATAAACCGCATCGTCACGCAAATCACGGACATTATCTACACCGTTGTTGGATGCTGCGTCGATTTCCAGAACATCCATACAGGAACCGGCATCAATGGACCGGCAGGCATCGCAGCAATTGCAGGGATTTCCGTTTTGAGGATTCTCGCAGTTGACTGCCTTGGCCAATATCTTTGCCGAGCTTGTCTTACCGGTACCCCGGGAACCGGTGAACAGATATGCATGGCTGAGCTTTCCGGTAAGTAGCTGATTTTTAATTGTCTGTGTAACAGCCTGCTGACCTACCACATCGTCAAAGGTCTGCGGTCTGTATTTTCGGTACAAAGCTTGATACATATCATTCACCTCCATTTTTCATAAAAAACCGGCTCATAACAAGATCGCACACCCACATTTGAACAGCCTGACCGCCCGGTATCTATCCGGTCAGCTCAGGATCGGCATACCCGCGGCACACGAAAATTACCGCTTAATGCTGCTTGGTTCCCCACCTGACATGGTTCACGGTTTTTCGTTGCGCAGGACCAATCCCTCAACACTTCCCTAACAGGCCAAACAGCGTTCAGAACCGCCCGGGTGTGGGAATTCATCCCTGCTATAGCGGATTGCAGGTAACAGGGCACCGCTAACTCCCCGACTAGTGCGACCTTGTTACGAGCCGGTTTGCCGTAACAAGGTAGATATTTAGTTCAACTTGGACTCGATAAAATCAGCCAGCTCCTGGAAAGTTGCAATTTTCTGATTCTCCATCTCCAGCTCGATTCCCAGCTCTGTTTCCAGATCCATAATCATTTCCACAACATCCAAAGAGTCAATACCCAGGCTCTCGAAGGTGCTGTCGGGATGGATATCTTCAGCAGTCAGCTCCAGCTGCTTTACGGCATAAGAAACTAATTTATCGTACATAACTCTTCCTCCAATTGGTTCTTCTTTCTTCTTGGAATGCTGATAGTATTCTATTACATAGGTGATATTTTGTCAATGGCGGTTTTCACATTCATACCGGCGGCATATGCCGTCGCCCAGGCAATTTGCAGGTTGAAACCTCCGGTATAGGCATCACAGTCGATAATCTCACCGGCAAAGAAAAGTCCTGGAATCAATTTGGATTCCATTGTTTTGGGATTGATCTCTGAAATCTTGATGCCGCCGCTGGTAATAATCGCTTCTGCCACAGGCCGCTTCCCGGAAATTTCCACCGGGAACGCTTTGAGCAGATCCACCAAAGCCTGCCGCTGTTCTTTTTTCAGAGAATTGGCTTGAAGCTGCGCAGGAATATTTAGTTTTTCCAGGACTACCGGGATCATAGACCGGGGCAGAAGATCCGTCAAGGCATTTTCCATAGACCGGTTGCGGTACATCTGCAGATCCCGCAAAATTCGATCCTGCAGCTTCTGTGCATCCAGGGCAGGTTTCAAGTCGATCTGCAGCACGCACCCCTCCCCTTTCAGATGGGCACTGGCAGACAACGCCGTAGGACCGGAAATGCCAAAATGGGTAAACAGCAGTTCCCCAAAATCCTTATAAAGCACTTTTCCCTTTTTATCCAGCAGCTTCACACCCACATTACGAAGGCTCAAACCCTGCATCTGCTGGCAAGACTGTCCAAAGGTTTCTAACGGCACCAACGAACCTTCCGGCTCAATTACTGTATGCCCCAATTCTCCGGCTATGGCATAGCCGTCTCCGGTAGAGCCTGTGGCAGGATAGGACACGCCGCCGGTAGCCAGTATCACATTTCGGCAGGGATATGTTTTTTTCTCCGTGCGAACACCGGAAACTTCCCCATCGGATACTAAGATTCCCTTCACTCGGCCCGTTTCCACCGCAACGCCCAAATGGCGCATTTTCCGGGTCAGACAATCCAAAACGCTTTGGGATTTATCGCTGACGGGAAACACCCGGTTCCCCCGCTCGGTTTTCAGCGCACAACCGTTTTCTTCAAAAAATCGGCATATGTTTTCAGGAGGAAAATTCTCCATCGCACTATAAAGAAATCTGCCGTTGCGGGGGATATTTTCCAGAACTTCTCTGGCCGAACAGGCATTGGTCACATTGCAGCGGCCTTTTCCGGTAATGAGTAATTTTTTTCCAAGGCGGTCATTGCGCTCTAAAAGCAGAACACCATTTCCCTGCTGGGCTGCGGTGATTGCCGCAAACATTCCGGCAGGACCGCCGCCGATCACAACCACATCATATATCATAGGTTTTCCCCGTTTTTCTCGTAAACATGGTGGCTCTGCCAAACAGCTTCCAATTTTTCCAGTTTCGCACGCAAAGCTTCTTCTTTGGATGCTGCCAGCGCAACGATCAGCGCATTGACCAGGCTCAGCGGCGCAACCAGGGAATCCACCACGGAGACCATATCGCTTTTGGCGATCAGCACGCAGTCACAGGGTTCTGCCAAAGGAGAGACCATACTATTGGTAATGCCTATCACGGTAGCGCCGGCACTGCGGCAATATTTAACTGCCTCCACGGTTGAATTGGAATATCGGGGAAAGCTGAATGCCACAACGGCATCACCGGGCTGGACATTGATTAGCTGCTCCACAATTTCCGATGAATTACTGTTTGTTATGATATGCACCCGGTCAAACATATATTGCAGATAATAACCAAAGAAGTTGGCAAGAGCAGCGGCAGAACGCACACCCACAATATAGATGTTTTTTGCGCGCAGCAAGCTCTCTACTGCCTTCTGGAAGGCGGCTCTATCCACTGTATCCGCAGTTTGACGGAGTTTTTCCGCATCGCTTTGCAGTACGGTAGACACCACATCCTGGCTGCCCATACGGTTCTGGGTTACGCCCATTCTCTGCACAGAGGTCAGGCGGTTGAGCACCATTTCCTGCATGGCCTTTTGCATGGCAGGATAGCCGTCATAGCCAAGGCTCACCGCAAAACGAACCACCGTGGATTCGGAAACACCCACAGTTTTGCCGAGGGTAGCGGCAGTCATAAAGGC
>JAZRLK010000050.1:0-55741 GCA_045646805.1 Faecousia sp. | reverse complement strand
GACAGCCTGCTGCACGCAGCTTTTCCAACTGCGCCAAAGAGCCTCCCACATCTGTAGTTTTTGTATTGAGCATAGACTGGATTGCCACCGGGGCACCGCCACCGATGGGCACACCGCCTACAAGAATCTGCCTCGTCATAGATCTCACCCCTTAAAAATGGAGAATATATCTTTAAACAAAATAATTGCCATCAACGCCATAAGCAAAATCATACCGATCCCGTGAATATATCCCTCGTACTTCGGATTCAGCTTCCTACGGAAGATCTTCTCAAAGCCGGTAGTCAGCAGAAGGCCTACGCACCGTCCGCCATCCAGCGCCGGGATAGGCAGCATATTCATAACAGCCAGGTTAATCGCAATAAAACCGCCAAAATACAGCATATTCAAGATTGCCAATCCAAAAGTATCCGATTCAACTGCCGCCTCAGACATCATCTGCGTGATCTTGACAGGGCCTGCCATATCCTTCAGTCCGGCTTCCCCCGTCACCAGCTTAACCAGGCTGATGCGAACACTTTGCACCACAGAGCGGGTGCTATCCCAAGTATAGGGAATCAGTTTGCCAAATGAGGCATCCTCATAGCCGAAACTAAACCCGTACAGGCTGCTTTTTTCGCCGGTTTCTGCGTCCACATACTCGTTGCGTTCCATAGCATAATCGTCAAATACCAGCTTCTGCCCGTTACGCTTGACCACAATATCATGGGTAGGACTGTCAAAAGACAGCAACAGCATAGCGTCGCTGGTGGTATACACGCGGTATCCGTCTATTTCCCAAACACGGTCGCCCAGCTGCAGCCCATCCTGGCGGACTACTGTACAATCCGGCTGCACGGAATCAATTACAGGCATAGAATTATACTGATTAAAGGAAAATACCAACAGCAAAAGAAGAAAACCGATAATCAAATTGGTTGCCGCACCGGCTACCAAAATGATCAGCCGCTTCCACCATGCTGCTTTTTGGAAAGATCGGGGATTATCTGTATCCTCATCCTCGCCTTCCATAGCGCAATAACCTCCCAAGGGGATACAGCGCAGGGAATACAAGGTCTCTCCCACCTGCTTTTTGAAAATGGCAGGTCCCATAAAAAGGGCAAATTCATTAACCTGCACACCGGAAAGCTTTGCTGCTACAAAATGGCCCAGTTCGTGAACAAAAATAATAATACTAAAGAGTAATATCGCAAAAATTATGCTGAAAATGGTCATAAAGGAACCGCCTTTAATTTAGATTGCAAAAAATAGCTGGTTTTTGAGATTGCCACACCAGTGTGCGCACTGGTTCGCAATGACAGTTATTCTCCGGAAGCACTGCGAACGAGCTGTCTTGCCAGTTTGTCTGCTTCCAGAATTTGTTCCAGGGTAGGCTCTTTGATAAACGGAACTTCGTCCACAGCCTTGGATACCAAAGCATAAATATCATAAAATCCGATTTTATCCTGCAGGTACAGGGCAACCGCCTCTTCATTGGCACCGTTCATAGCCGGGCAGGCTGTGCCGCCCATTTGGGCGCACTTCCGAGCCAGCGCCAAACAGGGAAATGCCTCCATATCCGGCCGAGCAAAGGTAAGAGGCGGACAAGCAGTCAGATTCAGCTTTTCTACAGGACTATTCTGTCTTTCGGGATAGGTCATAGCAAGCTGGATGGGCAGGCGCATATCCGGTGCGCCCAGCTGCGCCATCACTGCGCCGTCGGAAAACTCCACCAGGCTATGGACAATGCTTTGCCGGTGGATGACCACATCCACCTTTTCCAGCGGCAGGTCATACAGGCGCATAGCCTCGATCACTTCCAGACCCTTATTCATAAGAGTAGCACAGTCGATGGTGATTTTCTGCCCCATCTTCCAGGTGGGGTGACGCAAAGCATCGGCTTTTGTCACTTTTTTCAATTCTTCTGTGGTCATCCCGTAGAATGGACCGCCGGAGCAGGTCAGAATAATTCTCTCCACCTGGCGGCAATCCAGGGAGGGCATCAGGCATTGGAAAATTGCAGAATGCTCCGAATCCACGGGGATAATTTCCGCACCGCATTTCCGTGCTTCCCTCATAACCAGCTCACCGGCACAAACCAAGGTTTCCTTATTGGCAAGACCGATCCTTTTTTTCTCCCGGATGGCTGCCAAGGTCGGTCTTAATCCTAACATTCCCACAACGGCGGTAATGATACAATCCGCCTGGGGCATTGTTGCCGCTTGAATCAGCCCCGCCTCGCCCCAAGCGATCTGGGTGGGAAGGTCTGCAATTTCTTTTTTCAATGCAAGGGCGCTTTCTTCCGTTGCCATTACTGCCAGCAAGGGTTTAAATTGCCGGCACTGCTGCGCCATACGCTCCACATTGGTGCCCGCTGTCAAAGCAGCCACCGGAATTTGCAGATGCTCCACAACATCTAAAGTCTGGCGGCCTACAGAGCCGGTGGAGCCCAAAACACTAACACATTTAACCATTGATATTCTCCGCAATCGGTAAGATGATAAGCAAAGCTTCTGCCAAAGGCGCAACAACTGTCATAGAATCAAACCGATCCAGCACGCCGCCGTGACCGGGGATGATTTTGCCATAGTCCTTAATATCGGTCTGCCGTTTGATCACAGAGAATGTCAGATCGCCCAGCACAGATGCCAAAGAACCCAAAATGCCGTAAACAACAGCGTACAGGAAGTTCACCCGCTGGTCAAAGCCCAGCATCAGCACAAGACCGAAAATCATCATACCCAGCACTGCGCCGGCAATGCCGCCGAACATACCCTCCACAGTTTTCTTGGGGCTGATGGTAGGCGCAAGCTTGTGTCTGCCCAGGAGCATGCCCACAAAATAAGCGCAGGTATCGGACATAAACGCAATCACAAAGGGCAGCAAGACATAGACATTTCCCAAATCCATAATCCGCAGCCGTGCAATGGAGCAGAGCAGGTACGGAATGAGCAATCCGCCCACGAAGCAGGTTACGATCCTGGAAAAGGGTAATTTTGCGCCGGAAGCAAGCATCTCACCAAACAGAATACTGCTAAAAAGCAAGATTCCTGCCAAGCCCCATCCGTGAGGACTGCCCAAATAGCTCCAAAGAGCCACGCAGGCGGCGGCTGCCATTGTATAAACCAAAAGTCTGATCTGGCGGACATATCCGGTAGTCCACAGCAGTTCGTATGCTGCAACAGCGCACATTGCCATCATCAGCAGCGCCGTAAACAAAGGCGGCAGCACGATCAGCACAAGCAACAGCAGCGGCAATGTTACGATGGATGTAATAATACGAATTTTCAAAATTTACGCACCTCCAAACCGGCGATTGCGCTTGTGGTACTCGGCAATGGCCTGCTCTAAATGCTCCTCATTGAAATCAGGCCACAGAACATCCATAAAAACATACTCAGAATACGCCGATTGCCACAAGAGGAAATTGCTGGTACGCATTTCTCCCGACGGGCGGATAATCAGCTCCGGATCGGGAACATCTTTGGAATACAGGTAATCGGAAAACAGCTGCTCGGTGATTTCTTCGGCCTGCAATTTGCCTGTATGAACATCTTCTGCAATTTGCCGGGCAGCTTTGGTGATCTCGTCTCTTCCGCCGTAGTTCAGGCAGAAATTGACCTGCACATCGTAATCCATGGATTTTTCCTCTGCATCCCGGCAAAGCTTTTGCAGCTTTGGAGAAAGACGGCTCAGATCACCGAAGAATTTAAAACGGACACGGTTTTTGCTCATATCCGCCAGGGCTTCCTTCAGATAATTGCCCAATAGACGCATAATGCCGGCCACTTCATCCTCGGAGCGCTTCCAGTTCTCGGTGGAAAATGCGTACACCGTCAGATATTTAACACCCAATTTCCGGCAATGGTGGGCGATTCGGCGGAATGCTTCGCCACCGGCAGCGTGACCGGCGGTACGGGGCAGATTCCGCTTTTTTGCCCAACGGCCGTTTCCATCCATTATGATAGCAATATGGCAGGGAACGGGTAAATTATGCACCTGTTCATTCATAAGCTATGATCCTTTCAAGTCTAATACCCGTATGACTTTGGGGGCACGAATGCCCCCAAAATTATACGGCATTAAATTGCCATCAGTTCCTTTTCCTTGGCTGCCAGAGCTTCGTCTACCCGCTTGATATACTTATCCAGCAGATCCTGCAGGTCCTTTTCAGCCTTCTTCTGATCGTCTTCGGTAATCTCAGACTTCTTCTTCAGGTTCTTTACATAATCCATACCGTCACGGCGGATATTACGCATTGCAACCTTGGCATCCTCGGCGTACTTTTTGACCTGCTTGGTCAGCTCCTTACGGCGTTCCTCAGTCAGCTGGGGGAATACCAGGCGGATCACACGGCCGTCATTTTGGGGGTTAATGCCCAGGTCGGATGCCTGGATGGACTTCTGGATATCCTTCAGCAGGTTGGTATCCCAGGGCTGGATCACCAGGGTACGGGCATCGGGGGAAGAAATGGTAGCCACACCGTTCAAAGGGGTCTCCTGTCCATAATATTCCACCGTGATCCGATCCAGTACTTTTGCATTGGCACGACCGGCACGAACTGCACCGAAGTTATCTGCCAGCACATCCAGGGTTCTTTCCATTTTTCTTCCATATTCGTTAAAATCTACGCTCATTGTTATATCCTCCTTAAAATTTGTTCTTAACGGTCGTTCCGATCTGTTCGCCACGAACGACGCGAATAATGCTGTTTTCTTCCGCCAGGCCAAAGCAAACCAGGGTCATATCGTTATCCATGGCCAAGGTCATAGCTGTGGAATCGGTAGCCTTCAGGTGCTTCGCCAGAACTTCATCGTAGGTTAGCTGGGTATAGCGCACGGCATTGGGGTCAAGATTGGGGTCAGCAGAATAGATGGCATCCACATTCTTTGCCATCAAAATGGCATCGGCCTCAATTTCCACGCCCCGGAGTACAACGCCGGTATCGGTAGAAAAATAAGGGTTGCCTGTTCCGCCGGCGAAGATAACCACCTTGCCCTCGTTTAAGTAGCGGTCTGCCAAATCCCGGGTAAAGTACTCACAGAACTTGTTCATCTCCACTGCGCAAAGGACACGGGCATCTATACCATGACGGTTTAATGCATCGGCAACAGCAATGGAATTCATCACTGTGCCCAGCATACCCATAGCATCGGCATGGGAGCGCTGCATTTTATCGGCGCCGTCTTTTACACCGCGCCAGAAATTTCCTGCGCCGATCATCAGACCAACCTGAACACCAAGCTCGGTGCATTCCCGTATTGCCTGGCACACAGAATCGATTACAGCAAAGTCCAGACCCCGGCGGGCATCACCGGCAAGGGCTTCTCCGCTGACCTTCAGCATGATTCTTTTATATTTAATTTGGCTCATAGCTGATCACATCTCCAGTTCCCTGTTTATTTCTTCTCCTATTTTAATATAAGTCGAGCGAATTGACAACTATATTTTATCAATTTTCTAAAAATGTTTTTTCTTTTTTCACATTCTGACTTTTCGCTGTTGAAAATCTCGCCGCAATGGGTTATAATATTTGCAAATTTCGCTAAAGAGAGGATGTTGAATATGGCTGAAATCACCGAAAGCAAGAATTTCATCCATGCATTTATCGAAGAGGATATTGCCGAGGGCGGTCGTTATGCCGGTCAAACGGTCCATACCCGGTTTCCTCCGGAGCCTAACGGCTATCTGCACATCGGACACTGCAAGGCGCTGATTATCGATTTCGGCACTGCTGAAAAATTTGGCGGTCTTTGCAACCTGCGCATGGACGACACCAACCCCACCAAGGAAGATGTGGAATTCGTTGAAGCCATTCAGGAAGATATCCGCTGGCTGGGCTTTGACTGGGCCGATCGGTTCTACTACGGTTCTGACTATTTTGAAAAAGACTACGAATATGCTGTTGAGCTGATTCAAAAGGGCTTGGCCTACGTTTGCGAGCTGACTCCCGAGCAGTTTAAGGAGAATCGGGGCGATCTGAATACCCCCGCCACCTCCCCCTATCGGGATCGTCCTATTGAAGAAAGCTTAGATCTGTTCCGCCGGATGCGTGAGGGCGAATTTGAGGACAACCGCTACACCCTCCGCGCCAAGATCGATCTTGCTTCCGGCAACTTCAATATGCGTGACCCGGTCATCTACCGCATCCGCCATATGCATCATCACCGCCAGGGTGACAAGTGGTGCATCTATCCCATGTACGACTTTGCCCACCCCATCCAGGATGCGCTGGAAGGCATTACACACAGCCTGTGCTCTTTGGAATTTGAGAACCACCGTCCCCTGTACAACTGGGTTGTGGAAAATGTTTCCGTTCCCCACCATCCCCGGCAGATCGAGTTTGCCCGTTTGGGAATTGACCACACCGTGCTTTCCAAGCGTAAGCTTCGTCAGCTGGTGGAAGAAGGCAGAGTTTCCGGCTGGGATGATCCCCGGATGCCCACTCTGTGCGGTCTGCGCCGCCGGGGTTATACACCTGCCGCTATCCGCAATTTCTGCGACCGCGTAGGCGTAGCAAAATCCCCCAATACCATTGAATATGCTTTCCTGGAGCATTGTCTGCGGGAAGATCTGAATGAAACCGCACAGCGTGTTATGGCTGTTTTGAACCCCGTCAAGCTGACCATCACCAACTATCCCGAGGGCAAGTCCGAAGTCTTCGAGGTTGAAAATAACCCCAACGATCCTGAAGCAGGTACCCGTCAGATCACCTTCTCCCGGAATCTGTGGATCGAAGCCGACGACTTCCTGGCTGAGCCCATCCCCAAGTACAAGCGGCTGTATCCGGAAGGTCCGGAATGCCGGCTGAAAGGTGCCTATCTGATTCAGTGCACCGGCTGTGTGAAGGATGAAAACGGCAATGTTGTGGAAGTTCTCGCCACCTACGATCCCGAATCCAGCGGCGGCGATCCTGCTGATGGCCGGAAGGTCAAGGGCGCAACCATCCACTGGGTGGATGCCCAAAACTGCTGCGATGCCGAAGTCCGTCAGTACTCCAATCTCTTCGATGATCCCGATCCGGATGCCTCCGGCAAGGACTTCATCTCCTGCCTGAACCCCAATTCTTTGGAGGTTCTCACCGGCTGTAAGGTGGAGGCAAGTCTGGCAAACGCCAAAGCTCCTGCATCTTATCAGTTCATGCGTCTTGGCTACTTCTGCCCCGACAGCAAGGACTGCACCGAAGGTCACCTGGTCTTCAACCGCTCCGTGAGCCTGAAGGACAGCTTCAAGCCTGCAAAATAAAAAAGCTACCGGACTGCAATTGCAGTCCGGTCAGAGTGTCAAAGAACCCCCAAATCGTCAAAATGTGACTATAGATAAAGTTTCTATGGCACGCAGAAAAAGGCTCCCCTTTGAGGGGAGCTGGCTTTTGCAATGCAAAAGACTGAGGGATGGAAAACCCTTGCTGCGCAAGACATTTTGACTTACTGCACAACTCGAACCCTACCGTACCACCTGTACGCCGGCGGGTTCGAGTTGTTTGTCTTTGGCGCTTCTTTGACCTCTGCAGTCTGTCAAAAAATACTTTTTTGACAGACTGACCGGACTGCAATTGCAGTCCGGTATTTTTTAAATCTTCATCTGGGCTTGCAGGTGCATGGAGAGGACTGCAAGGGAGGTTGCCATATTCTCATTTTGCACCAGGGTGTTCTGGGGAACATCAAGGTGCACCGGGGCAAAATTCCAGATTGCCTTGATTCCGCACTGGATCATTCGGTCACAGACCTCCTGGGCATAGGGAGCAGGAACGGTAATAATTCCCATATGGACATTGTTTTCCCGGCAAAAACGATCCAATTCCTCCATAGGCAGAATGGGTTTACTGCCGCAGGAAACGGGCGCAACATCAAAAGCTGCCAGGATATTCAGACCGTAAGCGGCAAAGCCGGAATAGTCCAAAAGCGCCTGACCCAGCTTACCGGCTCCCACCAGGATTGCGTCGGTAGTATTATCATAGCACAGGTAGCGGCTGATATTCTCCACCAGATCTGCACGGGGATAGCCGATCTTCGGCTTGCCGGCTTTGGACACCACCGCCAGATCTTTTCGCACCTGCACCTCACCCATATCCAAAGCGTTGGCAATACTGGTAGCTGAAATGAAGGGCGAACTATCCGCCGGCAGGCTTTTTAAATATGCCAGATAGCTGGGTAATCTCTTCAATACAGCTTTGGACAACTCTTTATGCTGCATATATTTTCCCTCTCTTTCGATCTTTCTTTTTTATCGATAAAATTCTTTATCGATTTTAGCACGATTTGGCAGAAAATGCAAGCAGCACCTTTTATACTAAACGCAGCTTGTCTGGCGCAGGATTTCCTTACGCAGTTTGAGCATGATCCGTTTTTCCAGACGGGATATATAGGATTGGGAAATCTCCAGTTTTTCTGCCACTTCCTTCTGCGTAAGCTCCTTTTCCCCTCCCAGTCCAAAGCGCATTTGCACGATCTGCTTTTCCCTTGGGGGCAGCTGCTCCACTGCCTGCCGCAGCAAAAATAAGTCCACATCATCCTCCATAGGCCGCAAAATCATATCCTCGTCCGTGCCTAAAATATCCGACAGCAGCAGCTCATTCCCATCATAATCCATATTGATTGGCTCGTCCAAAGACACTTCGTTTTTCTGATTTGCGATTTTGCGGATATACATCAGTATTTCATTTTCAATACATCTGGAGGCATAGGTCGCCAGCTTGATATTCCGGTCCCGACGGTAGGTATTGATGCCCTTTATCAGACCGATTGTACCTATGGAGATGAGATCTTCTATATTTACGCCGGTATTTTCAAACCGCCGGGCTATAAAGACCACCAGGCGCAAATTCCGCTCGATCAGCAGCTGCTTTGCCCCGTCGTCCCCCTGCTCCAGCCGTTCCAACGCCTCCTGTTCCTGCGTGCCTTTCAGCGGAGGCGGAAGAACCTCGCTGCCGCCAATATAATAGATCCTGCCAACAAAACCGCCTTTTTTCATACCGTTCCTCCTATCAATGCCTGAAATTTTCCACTACGATCCAGCACCTGCGGTGCAAACGCCACCAAAAGAGGGCCTTTCTTTCTGCCGATTTTTGTATTGGGTATCATCATCGCCAGCATCAGCTGTCCTGTCTGCTCCACAGTTTGGTAGGGAATCAATCGCAGACCGGGGATCGACCCCATCGTTTCTACGGGATTCTGAAGTTGGTTAGCCTTTAATCCCATAAGCATAGCCGCCACATCCGCACCAACTACCAGGATACTCTTGCCTGTTATGGGGTCGCGCAAATCGTGGCCCGTATCCCACAGCGCTTGCAGGCGCACGGTTTTATCCCCATACCGAAGCTCTATAGGAATATAGCGCTTACAGAACCGATCTCCCCCAAAGCCAAACAGAAAAAGTCCGCTTAACACGATCCCCATCAGCAATTCCATAATTGCGCCTCTCCCGGATGCCAGTCCATCCAATGCTAAGCGCAAAAGGCAATACACCGCTGCGGAAGAAAATGCTGTCCTTTCAAAGCCAAAGGCCACCAAAGAGCAAAGCAGGATACTGGCTCCATACCACAAGTTTCCTTGCAAATATGCAAATGGGGGTACAATGCAGCCCGCTGCATACACACCGCCGATGACGGCTCCAATCAACGGCTGGAGGAATCCGGAAAAGGGCAAAAACAGCCGTTTTACTGCAAACAACAGCAAAAAATCTACAACGAAACGAATGATTACTGCCAACACCATATACTGCTGCATAAGATCCTCCTTTGATATTCTGTGGTAGATATACTTTGAGATTGCCACGCCGCTTTCGCGGCTCGCAATGACATTGGGGGGAGTTTGTACACTGAAATTGCCACGCTCCTTCGGGGCTCGCAATGACATTGGGGGGAGTGGTTCTTCGCTGCGGCATCAGTATATCGGAGACTTGTCCAAAAATCCGTCGCAAGGGGGACCGGGGTTTGCGTCAGAAATCTCCCATTCCCCCACCTGCGCTCCAACCGAATACGCAGGTAACAAAAAAACCGGCAGCTGATTTCCTCAGCTGCCGGATGTATCTGTCGAGAGATTATTTTCCCGGAGTATTTGACGAATATTCTTTTCCGCCTTGAAGCGTGCCACCATAATTTCGTGACCGCAGCCAAGGCATTTAAGCCGGAAATCCGCACCGGTACGCAGGACCTTCCACTGCTTTTGTCCGCAGGGATGCTCTTTTTTCATAACTAAGGTATCCCCTACCTGAACATCCATCATTTTTTTACGCCCTCCCAATACTGTTTTGCCGCCTGCTCTACCTTATTCGGACCAAATTCATAATATTTTGCATCCTTCAGTCCATCGGGGAGGTACTGCTGCCGCACCCAATGATTGGGATAATTATGGGGGTACAGGTATCCTTGATCCCGCTCCATTGTATAAGTATCGGCGTGCATATTCTGCAAATGACGGGGGAAGTCACCGCCCAAGCCTTTCTGGATATCCTCCATAGCTGCGGCCAGTGCCATATAGGCAGAATTGGATTTGGGAGAAGTTGCCATCAGCACCGCCGCATCCACCAGAGGAATCCGGGCCTCCGGCATTCCCAGCATCAACGCCATATCCACGCAGGATTTGACAATGGGCAATATCATCGGATAGGCAAGCCCCACATCCTCTGCGGCAATCACCATCAAGCGGCGGCACGCACCCTGCAATTGCCCTGCTTCCAGCAATCTTGCCAGATAATGACAGGCCGCATCGGGGTCTGATCCCCGGATGGATTTTTGCAATGCAGAGAGCAGATCATAAAAATTATCACCGTCACGGTCTGCCCGAATGGCACTCTTTTGGGTCACCATTTTGGCATCCGCCAAAGTCAGCGGCAATTTATCTCCTACAGGCTGACCGGCAGAGAACAGAACCTCCACCGCATTCATAGCCTTGCGGATATCGCCGCCGCAGGCACCGGCTATATACTCCAATGCGCCGTCCTCCGGCTGGGCCGTCAGAGCAGTACGGTTTTCCAAAAACTTCACCGCTCGGTGGATAGCTTTCAAAGCCGCTTCGCTGGATATCTGCTTGAACTCAAATACCGTTGAACGGCTTAAAATGGCGTTAAAAACATAAAAATAGGGATTTTCTGTTGTAGAAGCAATCAATGTAATCTTGCCGTTTTCTATATGCTCCAAAAGGGACTGCTGCTGCTTTTTATTGAAGGACTGGATCTCATCCAAATACAGCAGAACGCCGTTGGGCGCCATCAAAGTATCTAATTGGGCGACAATATTTTTAATATCTGCTGTGGAGGCTGTGGTGGCATTGAGCTGGTACAGCGTACGGTTGGTCTGCTTAGCGATGATCTGCGCCACTGTTGTTTTGCCGGTGCCGCTGGGACCATAGAATATCATATTGGGGATCTTGCCGGAATCTACGATACGGCGCAAAATACCGCTCTCGCCCAAAATATGCTCCTGCCCGTACACATCTTCCAGTGTTTCAGGGCGAAGCAGGTCTGCCAATGGCTGATACATAAGGTCCCTCCTTTTCATTTTTTGTCATTATAGCACACTTGTTTGAAAATTACACTATTTTTATTGTGATTTTTTTATTTTGTAGTATTATATATAGTATCATAGTTTGCGGAGGTGTTGATATGGTTTCTAAAAGAAAAAAGGCTGCAAAAATCGCAGGTTTTTGCCTGGTTATCCATTTTTTACTGTCTTTTCTTGCAACCAAAATCGTTTACGATGCCATATTCGGCAGATATGAAGCGCCCGAAGAAACCATATTGGACAGCGCTCTGACCGAAATTATGGATCCTGTTACCTTCCCATCCGGGGAAAATATGTTATCCGGCAAGCTGTTTGACAGCACGGGGGATTCTTTGGTAGTCATTGCGCCCGGCCTCCGCTCCCACATCGGAGATTTTGTCCCTATCATTACAAAGCTGGTGCAGGAATATGGGCGGGATGTTTTTATTTTTGATATGACCGGCTCTTGCGAAAGTGAGGGCGACAGCTGTTTGGGCTTCCCGCAGGCAGCTTCGGATTTGCACGCAGCGCTGGATTATATTGATCAGGCATATGACTATGAGGATATTTTTCTGGTTGGACACTCCCGGGGCGGATACGCAGTATGCTGCGTTTTGGAAAACAGGACGGACATTGATGCCGCCGTTTCCATCAACAGTCCGGGCAGTCCTATGGATGCAGTGATGGGCGGTTCTGTAAATGCCGTCGGCTGGCTTGCCTATGGCAATTATCCCATGCTTTATTTATATCAAGCCACACTTTTTGATTTTCAAAGCGTAGCGCAAACTGCCGCCGATGCCATAAACAACAGCAACACGCCTGTGCTGATCATTCAGTCGCAGCAGGACGAAACGGTAAGATGGGACCGCTTTTCCATTTATGCAGACAAAGAAGAAATATCCGGCCAAAATGCTGAATTCTGGCTGGTAAACGGAGGGCACAGCGATATTTTGTACGACGAAACCGGGCTGGATGTCAACAAAGCGCTTTGGGAACAAATCGAACAATTCCTATCCGAGCAATGCGGCACATAGATTAGCAGGAAACTCCCTCCGTCACGGCTTACGCCGTGCCACCTCCCTCAAAACGAGGGAGGCAAGGCTTTTCTTTGCAAAAAAACGGACACCTGAGGTGTCCGTTTTTCATTGATATAGGATTATTCCTCGTCTTCGTCGTCGAAGGAAAATTCCAGAGTTTCGCCGCAGTTGGGGCAGATCATACTGCCTTCTTCCAAGGTTTCCTCGTCGAAGTCGATGATCTCACCGCAGGTGCATTTCACTTCGTAGATGGTGGTTTCTTCGTCGCCGAAGTCGAAGCCTTCTTCAAAGTCTTCTTCGTCCCAGTCATCTTCGTCGTCCCAATCTTCGTCTTCATCCCAGTCGTCTTCCTCGTCCAGGATGTAGTCTTCGATGGCGTCCAGGTCTTCTTCGATCTCGTCGAGCTCGTCAGAGATGGCAATGGTGGTTTCTTCCACATCGGTCAGGCGGCGGGTTACATCGCCCAGCAGATCCACGATTGCAGAGATCATCTGACCTTCTGCCTTCTCGGTATCCAGCTTCAAGCCATCCATAAGACCCTTCAAATAGGCAGCCTTTTCGGAAATGGTCATAGCAGTCTCCTTATTTTGCACGGCCCAGGTATTCGCCGGTGGTGGTGTCGATAGAGATTCTCTCGCCTTCGTTGATGAACAGAGGAACCTTTACTTCAGCGCCGGTTTCCAGAGTAGCGGGCTTGAGGGTATTGGTTGCGGTGTTACCGGCAAAGCCAGGCTCAGTGGAGGTAACTTCCAGATCCACAAAGCGGGGAGGCTCAACGCCGAACACATTGCCCTTATAGCTCATAACGGTGCAGGTATCGTTTTCCTTAACAAAACGGAAGCTGTCGTCCAGCAGATCCTTCTCGATGGGAACCAGCTCGTAGGTTTCGCCGCCCATGAAGTAGTACAGATCGCCATCGCTGTAGGAGTACTCCATCTTCTTGCGCTCAATGTAAGCGGTGGGGTACTTATCGCTGGGGTTGAAGGTTGTTTCGGTCACGCCGCCGGTGATAACGTTGCGCATCTTAACGCGAACGAAGGCTGCGCCCTTACCGGGCTTAACGTGCTGGAACTCTACGATCTGCATTACCTTGCCGTCCATCTCAAAGGTAATACCGTTTCTGAAATCGCTAACAGAAATCATTTTCTTTATCCTCCTGTAAATTCGCCCGAAGCGGGCTGATTTGTTTATATAGGTATCGTATACATTTTACCCGAATTCCCCCATGATTTCAAGAGGGAATCGGAAGTTTTTTCGTTAAATTTCCAGAATCAACAAATTTTTGGGGCTTTTGGTCATATTTTCACAGCCATTAGCTGTAAAAATTATAAGGTCTTCGATTCGAACGCCGAATTTTCCGGGCAGATAGATACCCGGTTCTGCAGAGGAAACCATATTCTCCTGCATAATTCTCTCGTCCCGGGGATTGCAATTGGGAGCCTCGTGGCACTCCATACCGATACAGTGACCGTAGCCATGACCGAAATATTTGCCGTAACCGGCATCGGCTATGATATTGCGGGCAACTGCGTCGATCTCCTTGCCCATCACACCGGCTTTGGAAAATGCGATGGCAGAAGTTTGGGCTTTGAGCACAGTTTCATAAACATCCTTCATTTCCTCAGTAGCAAAACCTACTGCGACCGTTCTGGTCATATCAGCGCAATAGCCCTGGTACATAGCACCGAAATCCATCGTTATGAAATCGCCGGGTTCAATCAGGCGGTCACCGGGCACACCGTGGGGCATAGATGTATTGGGTCCTGCCACCACAATGGGATCGAAGGCCATTCCGTCGGCGCCGTTTTTCAGCAGGCAATACACAAGCTCTGCCGCCAGTTCCTTTTCAGACATACCCACCCGGATCTTGCCCAGCACTTCAGAAAAAGCCTGATCGGTGATTTCCTGGGCTTTGCGCATACGCTCCAGCTCCCAGGATTCTTTAACAGAACGGAAACTGTGGATTTTTTCATTACAGGGAATCAGTTCGGCGTTCAGCTTCTCTTTCAGGGCATTAAACTCGGAAACTGTCATATATTCCTCTTCATAGCCCAGGGTCTTTACGCCAAACTCTGCAATGGCATCGTTGAGCAGCTTGCTATAGGGGTTGGCAGCATTCATTTCCATCACCTGGAAGCCGGTGATATTGTTTTCCGCTGCTTCGATATAGCGGCTGTCGGTGAAATAACGGCAGCCGGAGGCTGTGACAATTGCCATACCCTCGGCAACATCATACTCTGCGCCGTACATACGGGAAAATCTGCTGGTCAGCAGCAGGCCGTCAACCTGCTGTCCCAAAAGGGACAAGTATTTTTCAATGTTTTTCATCTTATATTCTCCTGTTCTTTGCTGCAAATATAAATGGCATTTCCGCAACATGACGCAGCTTCAGCCAAAATGTATGATTATCAATCGCAGGCACCAAAACCGTACGCACGCCGGCGCAGTTGCCGCCCAGCGTATCGGTATAGATCTGATCTCCCACCATCACCGCCTGGGCAGGCGGAATCTCATATCGGGCCAAGCATCGCCGGATGCCTTTCGGAAAAGGCTTTCGGGCGTGGGTAATGCAGTCGATGCCGTATTCTTTGCAAAATTCCGGCACTCTGTTTTTCCGGCTATTGGATACCACGCACAGGGTAATGCCGGATTTTTTCATATCCTCCAGCCATTTTTTTACTTCATCGGTGGGGATATTGGTGGTATAGGGCACGATGGTATTATCAAAATCCAGCATCAGCAGACGGATTGACTGTGCTTTCAGAAATTCCGCCGAAATGCCGGTTACGCCGCCGGTTCTCCAGGTTGGCAGAAAAGGCATATTCCAATTCCTCTTTCATATTGTTTATACAAAGTATATCACGAAAGGGGTATTTTGTCTATGGCTTTGTCTGTCTATCTTGCCCTCACTGCCTGGGAATATCAGAATTGTGCTTCCCTACCGGAGTATCCGGCGTGGATGGCTTGCCATTTTTCTTCCTACGGAAATGCTCTGAGCAACATTCCGGAACACTTCCCCACAGGCGGAATTCTGATGGTCAACGATCATATTCCGCCGGAAGATCACGATCCGGAGCTGATTGCCCGGCAGCTTTTACAGGCTACAGAAAAATTCTCCCCAAAGGGGGTGATTCTGGACTTTCAGCGGCCATATCAAGAGAATATCCGGCAGATTGCTCAAAGCATTCTTTCCCTTCTCCCCTGCCCTGTTGCAGTAACAGAAGCCTATTGTCAGGATTGGGCCGGGGCAGTTTTTCTGCCGCCGATTCCTCTGGGCAGAAAACCGGAAGATCATTTACAAAAATGGCAGGGCAAGGATATCTGGCTGGAGGTAACCAAGGCAGGCGAACAGCTTACGCTGACCCAGGATGGATGCAGTCGGCAACCTGTCAATCAACTGCCGGGAATGCCCGTTTTTCAGGATGACGCCCTTTTTTGCCACTACAGTACGGATGTTTCTGAGCACAAGGCTACTTTCTGTCTTTGGCAGACTGATGAGGACATTGCCCGGATGCTGGAAAAGGTGCAATCACTTGGCGTTTCCACCGCCGTGGGCTTATATCAGGAGTTTTGTTAAATTTTAAGAGGTCATATTTGTCCATCCGGCTGCATAGGCTGTGGCAGACCGCAATACAAGGAGGCTGGCTATGGAAAACATTTATCGCGATATTGCTGCCAGAACCGAGGGCAATATCTATATTGGCGTTGTGGGTCCTGTGAGAACAGGAAAATCCACTTTTATTAAGCGGATTATGGAAGAACTGGTGATTCCCAATATCCACGACCCCTATCGGAAGGAACGGGCCAGGGATGAACTGCCCCAAAGCGGCTCGGGAAAGACCATTATGACCAGTGAGCCGAAATTTATTCCCGAGGAGGCCGTGGAGATCTCCCCCGACGGCACTGCCAAAATGCGGGTTCGGATGATTGATTCTGTAGGGTATATGGTAGACGGTGCGGTAGGAGCAGAAGAAGACGGTGTTCCCCGGATGGTCACAACTCCCTGGTACGATCACGAGATCCCTATGACCGATGCCGCAGAACTGGGAACCAAAAAGGTTATGCAGGAGCATTGCTCCATCGGGATCGTTGTCACCACCGACGGCAGCATTACCGACATCCCCCGCAGCGACTACATAGAAGCGGAAAAAAGAGCCATTTCCGATATGCAGTCCACAGGGAAACCTTTTTTGGTGATCGTCAACTGCACAGATCCCAACGGAGAATCCGCTGCCAAAGTCAAGCGGGAGATTGCTGAGCAATTTGGCATTACACCGGTGGCTGCAGACTGCCAGGCATTGACCGGTGAGGATATTCGGGATATTCTGAAAAATCTGCTGTATGCATTTCCCATGGAGCGGCTGCATATTTATCTGCCCCGTTGGATGGATGCGCTGGAAAGTGCGCATCCGGTAAAAGCGGCGCTTTACAGTGCGCTTTTGGAAAAAGTTCAGCAAATCGGCACATTGGCTCAGGCTGAACAAATCTTGATGAAGCTGACAGAGCTGGACCAGGTTTTGGACTTTAATCTGCGCAGTATTGATTTGGGAACAGGAACAGTTTGCTGCGCTCTGGGATTCCCGGAACAACTGTTTTACGAGATACTCAGCAGCAAGGCCGGTATGAACATTGAAAATCAGGCGCAGTTATTGCAGATCTTGACAGAGCTTTCTGCCATCAAGCAGGAATACGACAAGATTGCTGACGCAATATCCTCTGTCCACGCCACAGGTTACGGCATCGTTATGCCACGGGCTGAAGAAATGTCTTTGGAGAAGCCGGAAATCATCCGCAAAAACGGTTCTTACGGCGTGCGTTTAAAGGCCGGTGCGCCGTCGATTCATATGATGCGGGTAGATATCGATACGGAAATCAGTCCTATGGTGGGTGACGAAAAACAATCCCAGGATCTGATCGACTATTTGATGGGTGAAGATCCCGATAAGCTTTGGCAGAGCAATATATTCGGAAAATCCGTTTATGCGCTGATCCAGGAGGGCCTGACATCCAAACTCGTACGAACACCGGAAGATGTGCGCTCCCGCTTCCGGGGGACCCTTACCAGGGTGGTAAACGAGGGTGCTTCGGGGCTCATTTGCCTAATTTTGTAAGGTTAAAATATATTTTTAAATTTCGTAAAAGTTTTTTTCAAAAAAAGCTTGACAAACTTGGTGGGACTGTGTATAATGAACCCCGTCGCTGAGGTGTTCAGCCAAAGGCGATCAGGTTTGGGAGCATAGCTCAGCTGGGAGAGCACATGCCTTACAAGCATGGGGTCACAGGTTCGAGCCCTGTTGTTCCCACCAAATCTGGCCCGGTGGTGCAGTCGGTTAGCACGCCAGCCTGTCACGCTGGAGGTCGACGGTTCGAGTCCGTTCCGGGTCGCCATATAAAGCATCTGAGCAGAGCTTAAATGCTCTGCTCAATATGCCTCTGTAGCTCAGTAGGTAGAGCAGTGGACTGAAAATCCACGTGTCGTTGGTTCGATTCCGACCGGAGGCACCACGGTTCCCTTGCGGAACCGAGATGCGGGTGTAGCTCATCCGGTAGAGCGCCACCTTGCCAAGGTGGAGGTAGCGAGTTCGAGCCTCGTCACCCGCTCCAATAAAATAAAATAGGAACGCAAATGCGTTCCTGTTTTTATAAATGGTACCGTGGCCAAGTGGTAAGGCAAGAGTCTGCAAAACTCTCATTCCCCAGTTCAAATCTGGGCGGTACCTCCAAAGCCCCAAGGACGATAAGTTCTTGGGGCTTACTTCTTACTTATTACCTCTTCCCTCTTACCTCAAAAATATCCTTGGGGCTTTGGAAAGTAAGAAGTAATAGGTAAGAAGTAATAAGTTTCTTTGCAAGGCTTTGCCTTGCATTTTTTATTTTAAAATGATATAGTTTTATTTAGAAAGGTGGTAGAGATATGAAAAGCTTATCTTCTAAAATACCGGCTATGATAGCTATGTTGATTGCTATATTTAGCTTTGGATTGTTAATTACTGCGTTCATTGTGTCTATGAATGAGGTTCAGCCCGAAAGCGGTGTCAGCCATTCGTTTGCTTTTTGGGCGTTTGCGGTAATGACTTCTATGGTAAGTTTAATTTTCTATTTTATAGATGCTGTTATGTCTGTCGTAAAGGCGTTCATGAGAATCCATACAATATTTAACATCATATTAGCATCGCTTCTTGTTGGTGCAATTCCTATGACGTTATTTGTCAGCGGTAAGCTTGGCATTAACATTTACATATCTTTTTCATATTATTTGGCAATTTTTGTGCTTGAAGTTATTTCCATCGTTAAGCATATAAAATCATCTCGAATCGATAAGAATTTTACTCTTGAGGCTTAGTTCTTACCTATTACTTCTTCACCCTTACCTCGAAATATATTCAGGATTTTTGGGAAGGTAATAAGGAATAAGTGTTTTTTGCATAGTTTCTAAGCAAATGTATTTCCGCCCCGACTTGACAGAAGATTCTATATATGACAAACTAAAAGTGCAGGGATGATATTGTCTGCTGCATTATCACAAAGGGGAGGCGGCACAATTGAGTTGGTGGACTAAGAAAAAAATCATAAAGATCATATTGTATGTTTTATTGGCTTTTGTTTATGTGAATTGTTTTTTATCAGAATTGTGGCCGACCTTGTATCCCGAATGGCTTTATGATATCTTTGGCTTTACAGGATTATTCATAATTTTCGTTTGGTTTGTTTGGCTTATTGTAAATTTGATAAAAAAACACAAATAGGACGTAAATAGTCATCCTTACCGGTTAAACGAAAAGCACATCTGCAATTTCGCAGATGTGCTTTTTTGCATTTCGGACACCCGGGGACGGGTGTCCCTACACTTCTAAATGAAGGCTTCTATCGGAACAAATTCCGCAGTGAGGTTTCCTCCGTTACTTCAGGATTATCAATGATCAGGACACGGCTGCCCTCGATAACAATTGAAATTACATCCGGCGCAACATTGACTATTGCCTCGGCTATATCCAACGCCACTTGGGAATCATTGGAAGTCACGCTGATTTTTAATACAGATGTATCTTCTACCGTCTCGAAAGACAGCATTTCTCTGATCTGACTGGCTGTCATGCCGTTATTTAATTCTTCAGCAACCGGTTCTAACACACGATTGCTCTTTATGATCTGCACATAGGTTTTGATAAGGGACTGAGCAGGAAAGCAGTCGGTGCCCAATTCGCCGCTGGCGCTGGGGCTAACGTCATTGCGAACATACATAGTAAATGTTGCGGTGTAGGAGGTAAGCTTTTCCCCCACATTAACGCAGCAACCGGAAAATGATAAAACAAGCACCAATACCATAACCGCTATTATAGTTTTTCTCATCTTATATCCTCCTTACGAAAAGCAAACAGCCCACAACTTTTATCACAGCTTTTTCAGCAAGGCCTGCAAATCCTCCGAGGTGAATTTATAGACAGTATCGCAGAATTGGCATTCTACAGGGAAGGTTTTGCCGTCATCGGCAATTTCCTGCAGTTCTTTTTTGCCCAGGCTGATCAGCGCGCCCTCGACCCGCTCCTGGCAGCAATAGCATTTATAGCTGATGGGAGTGGTTTCCATAAAGAGAATGCCCAAATCGCCGCAGACCTGACCCAGAACCTCTTCCGGGGTCATTCCCTGCTCCAGCATCGCGGTGACTGCACCGGCTCTTTGGATGCCCTTTTCCAGTGCATCGATAGTTTCATCAGGAGCGCCGGGCAGAAGCTGCAGCAGATAGCCGCCTGCTACCTTTACGCTTTGATCCCGGTCGATTAGAACACCCAGGGCGCAAGCTGTTGGGGTCTGCTCACTTTGGGCAAAATAGGCGGTTACATCATCGCCGATTTCACCGGAGACAAGTTCGATAGAACCCACATAGGGTTCTTTCATCTGCAGATCCCGAATAACCGTCAGTGTACCGTCGGTACCAACTGTTGCGCCCACATCCAGCTTGCCGGGGTATTTTTCCACCAGCGGTACATTGGGTTCATACACATAGCCCCGGACATTGCCCTGGGGGTCAGACACGCAGACGATGGTGCCGATAGGGCCGCCGCCCTTGATCTGCAAGGTCATAGAGCCGTTTTCCACCTTTTGCATATTGCCCATCATAGAGGCAGCCGTCAAGGCTCTGCCGAAGGCGGCTGTGGCATTGGGGGTGGTTTTATGAATTTCCGCTCCCCGACGGACTGTTTCCGTAGAGCAGATGGCAACGGCTTTTACAAAGCCATCCATACTCATACCACGAACAAGATAGTCACTCATTTGATTCTTCCCTTTCTTGCTTTCAGATAGATACGCAGGTCTTTTTCATCCGGCGGCGTCATTCGCCGGTCACCAAAGACCCGGATGCCGGTGAATCCGGCGTTTTTCAAAAATTCCACCAGCTGTTGCTGGGAATAGGCATATTCCTGATGCTCCTCAAAGCTGCGCTGCCACACACTCCCCTGCCGCTGGAACAGATCCATTCCATAAGAGCAGATATTGGTCTGCCGGTCAAACTCCCCACGCCAAACGCAGTAGGTATCTTCATTTTCATCCAAGAATACCTGACCGTCCATAGCCTGAAGCTTTTCCGGCGTATTTACATCGAAAATAAAAACGCCGCCGGGATTCAGAGCCTGATACACCTGCTGTATGGCCTTTTGGCAATCTGACGGGTCTAAGATATAATCCATACTGTCCAGTGCGCACACTGCCAGGTCTACACCGCGGGGCAGCCTCAGCTGCTGCAGCTTCTGGCAGACAAAGAGGGGCTTATTTTTCATCCCCTCAGCCTTCTGCGCAGCCACGCAGAGCATTTCCTCACTCATATCCACCGCAGTTACCTGCATCCCCTTTTGGGCAAGACGAACCGCCACAGAGCCCGTACCGCAGGCTAAGTCTGCCGCTGTGCGGGGTGATACGCCCTCTTTTTCCAAGATGGTTAAATAGAAGCCCACAATGGCATCATAGTCCACATCCAGGGTCAGGCTGTCGTAGCTGGCAGCTAAATTATGATATGCATTCATATTTTACACCTTTCCGGCATAATTTCAATATGTTGTCAAAAAAGTATCCCGGGCTTTTACCCGGGATACTGAAAAATTAGCGGTTGAAGATCTTGAAGATATCTTCAATGTCGGTATTGTCTACGGGCTTGCCGGCAGCCTCTGCCTTGGCTTCCTCAGCCTCAGCAACGGGTCTTTGCTCAAAGCCGGTAGCAATAACAGTTACACGCATCTCGTCTTCGAAGGACTCATCCCAAGTTGCACCGAAGATGATGTTAGCATCGGGATTGGCAGCTTCCTGCACAATGCCTGCTGCGGTTTCTACATCGTCCAAAGTCAGCTCGGAAGAACCGGTAACATTCACCAGAACGCCGGTTGCGCCGTTGATGGAGGTTTCCAGCAGGGGGCTGGAAACAGCTGCCAGAGCAGCCTGCTCAGCCTTCTCACGGCCGGTAGCGGTGCCAACGCCCATATGAGCACGGCCGGCATCCTTCATAACAGCGGAAACGTCAGCGAAGTCCAGGTTGATAACAACATTGGTTCTATCGCCAACCAACTCGGAAATAGAGGTCACAGCCTGCTTCAGAACATCGTCAGCGATGCCGAATGCATTGGCAAAAGTGATCTTCTCGTCGGTAACGTACTTCAGACGGTCGTTGGGGATGATGATCAGAGAATCCACTCTCTCAGCCAGGGCAGCAATGCCTTCTTCAGCCTGGCGCATACGGTTTGCACCTTCAAACTTGAAGGGCTTGGTTACGACACCGACAGTCAGAATGCCAGCCTCACGGGCCAGGTCAGCTACGATGGGAGCTGCACCGGTGCCGGTGCCGCCGCCCATACCGGCGGTGATGAACACCATATCGGTATTTTCCAGAACCTTGGCGATCTGAGCTCTGCTCTCTTCAGCAGACTTCTGACCGATCTCGGGCTTGGAACCTGCGCCCATACCATTGGTCAGCTTTTCGCCGATCTGAACCTTATTTCTGCAAACAGACTTATTCAAATCCTGCTTATCCGTATTGACAACGATAAAATCCACACCGTCAACACCGGCATCGATCATACGGTTGATAACATTGTTGCCGGCGCCGCCGACACCAATCACCTTAATTTTAACTACACGCTCTTGGAACATTTCAGACATGATGCCATCCTCCTATGTATGCTTTTACAGATGAGCTATACCCATTCTGCGCCTTTTATAATATTACTTTTATATTCTATCCCCAAAAATCGATTTGGTCAATAGAAAAGTTTGGATTTTCTCCAATTTTTTTATTTTTTCAATCCATAAATTGGCTATGGGCTACCTGATCGGGCCAAAGGTTAAAGCTGGCATCCAAAATTCCTGTTTCATAATCCGCTTTCAAAGCCAACGCCTGCGCCAGGGCATTTATTTTCTTGGGAAGATCCCGGGAATCACCGATCAGCATTTGGAACCGTGTACCGTACCAAAGCTGGATATCCGAGGTATTGCTCACATCCACAGAGGCAACCGTTCCCACAAAATGTTCTTTCTCCAGCTGGCGGATCACCGTCAGCGCCAGATCAAGCTGTTCCTTGGCGTATACCGTTACAGGCACGGTATTTCCCTCTTCATCCGGCTCCTGGATGGGTTCATAGGCTGCTGCCATTGCACCGATTTCCGGGGCAGACAGCTGAACACCCAATATCTTTGTATAGTCATCCACCTGGGCCTCCGAGCATTGGTCGATTACCTTGCCATTGGGATTCAGCAGCCACCAGCCACCCTGAAAATCCTGGGCGGCATAAAATACATTCTCCTCTGTGATGGATATTATGACCGTACCGGGCAGTTTTCTGCTGATGCGAATGGTGTCAATATAGGCGTTTTCCGGTTTTTGCCGGATACGGGCATTGATCTGCCGCTTATTCAGCGTTGCCATACTATCCCCGATCTGAATGCCGGAATCTTCAAAAATTGCGTACTCATCATACCGCACCGCACCGGAAACCTGTACCTGCTCAACCTTGAAGAAGATCGCCATTCCCGCAAGCACCGCTACCGCCAATGCCAGCGCAATTGCCAGCAGCAACACGAATCGATTGCGGTTGAAGGGCTTTGCCTGAGTATAGACCACTTCCTTTTTGGGCTTTTGCCGGGTACGGGGTCTTTCCTCTCTGATTCTTTCTTTCGTATTCATATTTTATCCTCGTTTCATCAAGCTATCCATAATGGAACAGACCCGTTCGGCAGAATCCGGCACGACCATTGCATGCAATGCCTTTTGCATTTTTTCGCTGATCTGGGGATCTTCCACAATTTTTCGGATTTCTTCAAAAATCTTTTGTGCGGTACAATCCTTTTCCAGAATTACCACTGCACCGCCGGGTTTTTCCATTGCACGGGCGTTTTTCTCCTGGTGGTTATCGGTCACATTGGGAGAAGGAATCAGCACGCAGGGTGTGCCGGAGGCGGCAATCTCATTGCAGGTAGATGCGCCGGCACGGCTGATGACCACATCCGCTGCTGCCATAGCTGTTGGCATATTATACAGGTACTCCTGCATCATAATGGATTTATCCTGCTGCAAATCGATGCCCTTTTGCTTCACAAGGTCGGGCATCCAGCCCCATCCGAAAGAGCCAACTGCGTGGATATGCTGATACGGGAAACCCGCTTCCTTTTCCAGCTTGAACAGCTCTGCCATCGTTTCGTTCATAACCTTGGCACCCTGAGAGCCAAAGGCAGACACGATCACAGGCCGGGAATCCAACTTCAACTCCCGTTTTGCCCACGCCTTTTCCGTATAGATAAACTCCCGGCGAACGGGCATACCCACAACCTCTACACGGCTTTGATCTTTATAGTGGCGAATGCTTTCCGGGAAACACACCAATACTTTATCCACAAACCGGGATGCCAGCTTTGTGGTAATGCCGGGCATTGCATTGGATTCGTGGACACAGGTGGGAATTTTCATCAGCTTACCGGCTGCAAGGGTTTGAAAGCTGGCATAGCCGCCGGTGCCGACGATCACATCAGGCTTAAATTTCTTAAATATCTTTCTGCATTTTCCGATACCCCGGAGCATCAGAAAAATGGCTTTGATATTATGCAGGATCGTTTTTAAATCCCGGGAGCGCCAGATACCGTATGCGGTTACGCACACAAGATCATAGCCTGCCTTGGGAACAAGCTCCTGCTCCAATTCGTCACCGCCGCCAACAAACAAAATCTTGCTGTCAGGGTAGCGCTCTTTCCATATATTGGCTATGGCAATGGCAGGATTGATATGGCCGCCAGTACCGCCGCAAGTAAATATCACATTCACTTAAAATTCCTCCTGTCTTGCTGCCTTATTTCGGTAACGGGAAATACTCAGCAGGATTCCCATTTCCGCCAAATTTACCGCCAGCGCCGTTCCTCCATAAGAGAAAAAGGGCAACGCCACGCCGGTGGAGGGCAGTAAATTGGTCACAACGCCCATATTCAGCAAGGTCTGCACGGCAATCTGGGTAATCAGACCTGCCGCAAAAACGGTTGAAAACCGATCCCGGGCTTTTAATGCAATCCAGTAGCCCCGGAGTATCAGCGCCGCAAACAGCACCATAATGGCAACCGCTCCGGCAAGTCCCAACTCCTCGCATACAACTGCGAAAATATAATCATTATACTGAAACGGAAGGTACAGATACTTCTGCTTACTCTTCCCCAAACCCAGACCAAACAATCCTCCGGAGCCTATGGCATAAAGGGATTGCAAAATCTGATAACCGGTATTGCCGGGATCCCCTTCCGGATGAAACCAGGCGGTGATCCGGTCTCCTGCATAACCCAAAAGGCTTACATAGATCACAACAAACAAGGCTGCTCCAACCGCTGCCGCCAGCAGCCAACGCATTTTGGTACCGGCGACGAACATCATCACCACAGCCACCATTCCCAGCAGCATAACCGCTGACAAATGGCGCTCCAGTGCCAAGGGCACCAGAATCCCCAAAAGAGCCGCTCCAAAAGCCAAAACGCCGTAGCGGAAGGTTTTGGCATCGCTTCCAAAGCTGCGTGTGAGCTTGGCAAGGAGCAAAATGAGGGTAAATTTTGCGATTTCCGAAGGCTGAAACTGCAAGCCGGCAATGTTGATCCAGCGTTTTGCGCCGTTGACCGTCTGCCCGAAAAACAGAACCATCATCAAAAGCACAATACTGGCAACATACAGCGGCCAGCTGAGCTTTAGCCAAAAATCCGCAGGAAGCCGGCTTGTTACAAACATCATCCCTAACCCGATCACGGCACAAAGTGCCTGCTTTTCCAGGTATCGGGTGGAGGACTG
Organism: Faecousia sp.; assembly: GCA_045646805.1. GTDB lineage: Bacteria > Bacillota > Clostridia > Oscillospirales > Oscillospiraceae > Faecousia. Next base: position 29,949 of record JAZRLK010000050.1, on the reverse strand, counting down.
ATAGCCGGTATCATAAAGGCTTTGGGCATAGCTTGCCGAATACAGCATAATAAGCCCAAGAACCAACACACTCAGAAGTAAAACAAGAAAGGGTATATCCACACTTTCGCCGCTGAAAAACAATCTGCGGCGGTCCTCTTTGGCAAACAGAGTTTTCTCTGATGCCATACCGGTCTCCTCTCCGTTATTTTACAAGGATCGATCCGCTGACGCCAAACCAGGCAATCAGGCACATTGCCGCAGATACTGCGGAGAAAACCAAAACGATCTTAACTTCCTTCCAGCCGCACTTTTCAAAATGATGGTGGATGGGAGCCATTTTAAAGAAACGCTTGCCGTGGGTTGCCCGGAAATAGGCAAACTGGATCAGGTCAGAAAGAACCTCAACCATATACACAAAGCCCACAAGCACCAAAACAAGGGGCATATCCAGAGCAAATGCCAATGCGCAGACGATGCCGCCCAAAAACAGCGAGCCGGTATCACCCATAAATACCTTGGCAGGATGCCAGTTGAAGAACAGATAAGCAATCAGGCCGCCGAACAGGCAGGCAGGCAGAAGCGCCAGATCCCACAAGCCCTTCAGGCAGGCAACCACTGCGAAAAATGCCATAACAGGCAAGGTGACTGTTGCGCACAGGCCGTCGATACCGTCGGTCAGATTCACCGCATTTACGGTTCCCACAATGACAAACATACCAAAAATAAAATACAGGGGGAAATTGACAAAAGGCGGGAAAGGCAATTCCCAGGTCACATTGAAGAAAGGAATGTACAGGGAAGTTGTCAGTGCCTCCTGCTTATACAGAATATACAGGTAAATGGCAGCCACTACCATTTGCAGCGCCATTTTCTGAAATGCGGTCAGACCCAGTTCCCGTTTGAATTTGACCTTGCAGAAATCATCCAAAAAGCCAATCAGCGCAAAACACAGGGCAAAACCCAGAGAATAATATACTGTGTAATTCTTCACAGTAAAAAGATTCACAAGCAGGCAGATCACTGCTGCACCGATAAACATCAGTCCGCCCATTAAGGGAGTTCCGACTTTGCTGTTATGCCAGGTAGGTCCGATCTCGTGGACAGACTGTCCTGCCTTCAGTGCACGCAGCACAGGCAGCAGCACAATACCCAGCAGGCCGGACAAAATTACACCGGCAGCGCAGGTCAAACCAATCCGCAACCATTCCATTTCCATTGATATATCCTCCGTTTAGCCTCAGCTTTTATTTTTCTTTCATCAGAAGTTCCAGGCTCAGTTCCATTTTCATACCCCGTGAGCCTTTAAACAGCAGAACATCCCCTGCCTGCACCGTTTGCAAAAGGTCGGCGTGAAGGGCAGTACGGTCTATGTAATGCCGGGCTTCTTTCATTCCCGATTTCTTTGCGCCGCGGAGCATTGCTTCGCTTTCCGGCCCGTAGCACAGCAGAATATCGGCATACTGTGCTGCCAACGCACCCACTTTTTCGTGGGCATAGGCACTATGGCTGCCCAATTCCAGCATATCTGCCAGAACCGCAATCCTTCTGCCGGGCCGGTTGCCCAGCACCTTCAAGGCAGCTTCCATAGACTCCGGGCCTGCATTATAGCAATCTTTGATCACGGTGCAGCCTTTAAACTCAAATATCTCCTGGCGGCCTTCCATTGTTTGGAAATTTGCCAGTCCTTTTTGAATGTTATCCGGAGTAATTCCCAATTCCAGACCGGCACTGATTGCTGCCAGAGAATCGGCAACATAATGCTCGCCCTCCAAAGGCAGGTAAACCGGGAATCGGCCTGCATCACAGACTGCGGTATACCGGATGCCTTCTGTGGTGCACTGCACATTTTCAGCACGGACACCGCATTTTTCATTATACTGCCCAAAGTACAAAGCTTCCACCGGTAAATTTTCCCGGCTGCCCCAAAGGAAGCTGTCATCGCCGTACAGCAGAAGCTTGCCCTGGCTATCCATACCTTCCGTAATTTCCAGCTTTGCCTTCAGGATTCCCTCCTGGGAACCTAAATTTTCAATATGCATCGTGCCGATATTGATGATAACACCAATATGGGGGTGGGTCAAACCGGACATATAGCCGATTTCACCGGCACGGCACATACCCATTTCCAGCACCACAACCTGACTGTCCTCGTCCATAGCCAGCACCGCGGCAGGCATTCCCAGGTCGTTATTATGATTTGCAGGGGTTTTACTCACCTTGTACTGGGTTTCCAGTACTGCGGCGATCATCTCTTTTGTGGTACTTTTTCCCACAGAGCCGGTAACACCGATAATTTTGGGGTTCATCTGCCGCAAAAGTCCTGCGGCGATCTGCCCCAGCGCAATGCGGCTATCCTCCACGATAATGGCAGGAAAATCTCCCTCAACCCGATTACACAGCACCGCAGACGCTCCTTTTTCCAGGGCTGCGGGGATAAAATCGTGACCATCACGAGCTGCCACCAGCGCCACAAACAACTGGCCGGGCTGGAGCTTACGGGAGTCGATATTAGCGCCGCAAAATGTGACGCCCTCATATTTGGCTTCTACCCGACCACCGCACCAAGCGGCAGCCTGCTTGAGTGTAATAAGCGCCATAAAATTTCCTCACTTACAGATATTCTGCAACAATTTTCCGTTCATCCATAGGAACTTTCACGCCCATAGACTCCTGGTACAATTCGTGACCGCGACCGGCCAATACAATTATATCATCTTTTTCCGCAATGTCCATAGCATAGTGGATCGCTTCGGTGCGGTCAACAATGACCACGCAGTTGCTCTGATCCGGAATGCCTGCCAGCATTTCCTGAATCACGGTAAAAGGATCTTCCCAACGGGCATTATCGGTGGTAATGACGGCAATATCCGCAACTCTTGCGCCAACTTCGCCCATCAAAGGCCGTTTTCCCGGATCTCTGCCGCCGCTGCTGCCAAAGACAGCAATCAATCTGCCCTTACAGAAATCCTTGACAGATACCAGGATGTTTTCCAGGCTGTCGTGGGAATGGGCATAGTCGATAATCAGCGTATACTCCTTACCGGGGGTAGGGACTACCTCAATTCTGCCCTTTACGCCCTTAGCGGTTTTCAGCGCCTTGGCTGCATCCTCCAAAGAAATCCCCAGCTGCAGGGCAATGCCCAAAACCGTCAGCGTGTTATACACGGTGAATCTGCCGGGAATGGGCACTTCCACCCGGGCTGTTTCTTCGCCATACACTGCGGTATAGATAATTTTATCGCTGTAAAGCTCAATATCTGTTGCGTGCAGGTCTGCTTCACCCTTTACAGAAGTTTGCAGAACAGGACAGGAAGCAGCTTCCATCATCCGGCTGCTCCAGCTATCATCAATATTGGCCACGGCCTTATCGCACCGGGCAAACAGCTTTGCTTTTGCCAGGCCGTATTCTTCCATTGTCTTATGGAAATCCAGGTGATCCTGGGTCAGATTGGTAAAGGCTGCCACATCATAGTGCACTCCGCCTACCCGTTCCAGCGCCAAAGCATGGGAGGATACCTCCATAACTAAGTACTCACAGCCAGCCGATGCCATTTGGGCAAACAAAGCCTGCAAATCGGGGCTTTCCGGTGTGGTGCGCACAGAATGGACAGGCTGATCGCCGATAAGGCTTTCCATAGTGCCGATCAGACCCACTTTAGCACCCTTGACGGTTTCCAAAACGTGCTTCAAAAGCAGGGTGATGGAGGTTTTTCCGTTTGTGCCGGTGACGCCGATCATACACATCTTTTTAGCCGGATGACCGTAGAAATTGGTAGCAATCTGCGCCATAGCCAGCCGGTCATCGGCAACCAAAACATAAGGAACATCCTGCTCCGGGGCTTTTGCGGTCACAACCAGCACCGCACCTTTTTCCATTGCGCCGGGAATGAAACGGTTTCCGTCGGTAGTCAGGCCGGAAATTGCCATAAATAAGTCGCCGGGGTTTACATTCCGGGAGTCAAAGGCAATGCCGGTAATCTCCATATTCTCATCTGCGTGTACGGCTGTGACATCCACGCCTTGCAAAAGCATACTCAGTTTCATTTTTCTTATCCTTTCGTATCAATCCTGGACCCCTACATCTGCAAAGGTCAATATTATCGTTGTGCCTACTGGCACTTTTGTATCTTTGGAATAGGACTGGGCTGTTACAACCACTTGAGGGATCAGCTGAGGATTTCCCTCTGCCAAAATATACAGCCCTAATTTTCCTGCGGCATCTGCCGCCTGCTGACGGTTCATACCGGTAAAGTCCGGTACGGCTACCATCCGTTCATCCGGATCTTCGCCGAAGTACAGCAGCACTTCACTTCCTCCGGGGACTGCCGATCCCGGACTGGGGATCTGCGCCGTTATACTCTCCTCCGCGCCAATGGCTTTGGCTGTCAGATGGAGATCTTTTAAAATACTGTTTGCATCAGCCAGGGTTTTGCCCGTAAGCTCCGGAACTATCATCATCTGACCTGCCGGATCGTTTTCCGGATAGGAGCGGCTCACGCCCAAATAAGGCAAAATATCTGCCAGCACCGCACCCACGGTGGGGGCTGCCATCACGCCGCCGGAAATATAAAGCCCGGTGGAACGGGATGGTGTATCCAACGCTACCAATACAATATACTCCGGATTGTCCATCGGCGCAACCCCTACGAAGGAAACAATTTTATCTAAAGTGGGATTTCCGCTTTCATCCAGCACATCGATCTTCTCGCTGGTGCCGGTTTTTCCTCCAATGGAGAAACCGTAAACCTGGGCATTCTTGGCTGTGCCTTCGGCAACTACCGATTCCATCAACGAACACATTGTCCGGGAGGTTTCCTCACTGATCACCTGGCGCAGGACCGTTTTTTCCTGCTTCAGAACTGTATTGCCCTCTGAATCCACGATCTCGGAAACAAGGTACGGCTCCAGAAGATAGCCGCCGTTGACAACTGCGGATATTGCCCGGACAAGCTGCAGGGGTGTCAGCTTGAAGGTCTGACCAAACGAGCCGGAGGTCAAAGAGGCCGTTCCCCATTTTTGCGTATCGGTGACCAGGGATTTTTCAAAAAACACGCCCTTGCTCTCCCCTGCCAGGTCGATTCCCGTTTTTTCCATAACGCCAAAATTTTGGATATACTCATAAAACCGATCACCGCCTAAGGACAGGGCGATATTGGCAAAAGCAATATTGCAGGAATTTTGCAGAGCCTGGGCAGTAGTCTGCCCGCCGTGACCGGAGGATCGCCAGCAATGCAGCAGCTGACTTCTGCCGGGAATCTGAGATGCGCCGCCGCAGGAATAATGGTTATTCAAAGTAATTGCGCCGCTATCCAATGCAGAAGCAAGGGTCAAAACCTTAAATGTGGAGCCAGGTTCATAGCCATCGGAAATACAGCGGTTTCTCCACTGCTTTAGTTGCGCCTGGGACAAAGCCTTTTGATATGCCTCTTTCCCGGCGGTATACTCTGCAGTTCCTTCCGGGCAGGCAAGATACTTTGCTTTCATCTCTTCCAACTGCGCAGCCGTATCGCCGTCGTAGACCGTCAGATATTCATTGGGGTCATAGCCCCCTAAGGTCGCCATCGCCAAAATTTCACCGGTATTGACATTCATTACCATTCCGAAGGCGCCGTTTTCCACATCATAGCGGGCAATTGCCGCTTCCATCTGCTTTTCCAGGCACGCCTGGACTGTTGTATCTATGGTCAAAATCACATCGCAGCCTTGCTGCGCCGCAACATAAGCCTCATAAGAATAGGGCATATCCATTTCATTATTGCCCTTGCCGGTGATGACTTTTCCTGTGCCGCCCTGCAGGTAGCTGTTATATGCCGCCTCCACCCCTTCTGAGCCCGTATTGGAATTATTCACAAAACCGATCACCTGGGATGCCAGCGCACCATAGGGGTAATGGCGGCGGGTTGAAGGCTCTAAATGGATGCCCTCGATACCCTGCTGCTGAATATAGCTGCGCAGAGCCGCTGCTGTTGCATCGTCCACATTGGAAGCAATCTGCTTATACCGCATAGAAGTATCTTCCGACTGCCCAACGATCCAAGCCGGGTCTTTATCCAACATTTGCCCCAAAACCTGGGAAACAGATGTCATATCCGCTTTGGACTGCCGCAGCTGGCGGGGGTTTAAGTACACATTGGACACGCTTTCGGAAACTGCCAATATATTCATATTGCAATCGTAAATCGTTCCCCGATCCGGGGATACCGCCGTTGTACGGGTTTGATTCTTCTGGGCTTTTGCCAAGTACACATCGTACTGCGCGATCATCAGGTTATACAGCCGCACGGACACCGGCAAAAAAGCCAGAACCCCTAACAGCATCGCAACAATCAAGATTCTTCGATGCTGGCCGCTGTCGCCCCGAAGCCTGCCGTATTCCCGCTTGCGTTTTGATTTTGCCATAGTCCCGACCTCCAGCACATGACTTTAATGGGCAGCAAGGGAATCCCTCGCCGCCCATTTGAGCTGCTATTTCAGTCTATTGGCCGGGACAATCTTTATGCAAAAAGATTGGTCAAAAATGCAGTTACCTGGCTCCAAAATGTTTCGGCAGGAGCTTCTTCCTGCATCACATTGACCGTAATCGGCGTGCTTTGCACCTGCTCCTTGGGAACCATACCCAAAGCCAGCGCAGTTTTCTCCACTGCTTCCAGATCTACCTGCTGATGAAATTCTTCTGTCAGCCGCTCATTCTCCGCAGTCAGATCCTGCACGTACTTTTCCATTGCCATAGCATCTGCCCGGGCATTTTGCAGATTTGTCAGCCCTACTGACATCATAATCAGCATAACCACCGCAACAACCAAACTGCCCATCGCCACCGGATCTATATGGATCACGACCTTTTCCTGCCGTTTAGCAGCAGGCTTTTTCCGGGGCTTGGCCGCAGGAAATGCAGGTGCAACCTTACGGGCGGCAGAGCCGTCAGTATAGAAATTAACATAGAGAATATCGTTTTTTCTTGCCATCTGCATTTCCTACCTTTCTTTTATAATTTTTCGCATACCCGAAGCTTTGCACTGCGGCTTCGGGGATTTTCTTCCAACTCTGCATCGGAAGCTATGATCGGTTTGCGGCTGAGGATTTTCACCAAAGGTTTCTTGCCGCATACGCAAACGGGGAAATTGGGCGGGCAGGTACAGCCCTTTGCCCATTCGTTCATTCCAAGCTTTACGATTCTGTCTTCCAAAGAATGGAACGTGATAATCGCCAGACGGCCGCCGGGATTTAGCAGAGCGGCGGCCTCTGCCATTATTTTCTCAACGGCACCCAGCTCATCATTGACCGCAATGCGGATGGCCTGAAAGCTGCGTTTTGCCGGATGTTGTTTTTCCCGGAGTGCCACAGGGGGCATGGCACTTCGGATAATATCCACCAACTCGAAGGTGGTCGAAACAGGCTTTTGCTCTCTTGCACGGCAAATGGCGGCTGCAATTTGGGGGGCATACCGCTCCTCGCCATAGGTATACAGGATGCGCTTTAATTCTTCCTGCGACCAGGTATTGACCACAGCATAAGCATCCAAAACATCTTCATGATTCATCCGCATATCCAGCGGCGCATCGGCCATATAGGAAAATCCCCGCTGACCGTCGTCCAACTGGGGCGAGGACACGCCCAAATCTAATAAAATACCGTCTACGCCGTCAATCTTCAAGTCCCTGAGAACTTCTGCCATATCGCAGAAATTGGAATGGACCAGCGTTACCCGATCCTGCCAGGGTTCCAGACGCTTGGCTGCGGCTGCAAGGGCCACAGGGTCACGGTCTATGCCGATCAATCTGCCGGTGGTCAATCGGCTGGCAATTTGGGAGGAATGTCCCGCACCGCCTAATGTGCCATCTACATAGATGCCGTCGGGCTTGATATTCAAACCGTCGATGCACTCCTGCAGCAATACGGAAATATGGTGGAATTCACTCATAGACCAATGGCCTCCAAAGAAGCCAGCAGCTTTTCGGGGGTGAGATTTTCAGCTTCAAAGCGATTAAACTCTTCCGCATCCCAAATCTCTGCCTGCCCTGCCCGACCTACGATCATCACTTCTCTGCCAATTCCGGCATAATCCAGCAAAAACTGGCTCAAGCCGAAACGGAACTGCTTATCGGGGCTGCATTCAATGGCGTTCATAAAAATCAAGCTGGTAGCAGCTGAGCGCTGGGAGATAGGCAGAGCGTTATAATTCTGGCTCAGGGTTTGCCAGTCAGGATCGGTGTAGACCGTCAGACAACGATGCCCGCAGTTAACACCCAGAGTTACAAAAAAGTCACTGCCCAATTCACTGCGCAGCTTTGCCGGGACAAACAGACGGTTCTTATCATCCAGCTTTGCAGGGTACTTTCCGATCATTTCGCTCACCTCCTACTCCATTTTACTCCACTTGGTTACCATTTTGCTCCATTATACTGTATGGTTAAACAAAAATCAATCGTTTTCTGCAAAAAAATTCAAATATTTTGAGAAAAAATTCAACTTTTTTCGACATTTTAGAACACCTGTTCTAATATATTGCCGCAATTATATGCATATCGGGGGGGCACACCGGTATCCGTTTCCCGGGAAATTATAGCCAAACACGCAAGGCTTCATTACTGCTTGCTATGAATTTTTATTCTGTTTTCTTGCGGACATCGACAGAATCTCCTTGAATCTGCTATGGGCATTCTTTTATAGTATGGACAGGCGGTATTTCCCCGTTGCGACAAACCGCCTCAACCGCCGCTGTGCTCCTCCACAGCGGCGGTGTTTTTTCCTTATCATTGACAAACAACAACAGCTTATGCTATGATGAAAGCACCAAATTACGGAGGTGCAAAATTATGGCTTTTTGCAGAAATTGCGGTACACAGATGGTAGACGGTGCAGTATTTTGCATCAAATGCGGAACTGCGGATATTGCGGCTATGCCTTGCCAAAGCATAGAGCCTCAACAGCCGAAAAAGCCCGGTCTTGGATATGGCATCAGCTCAATGGCTGTAGGCATTATCGGTCTTTTTTATTCTTTTGTTGTTATGCTTATCTGCATTTCAGAGTCCACCTATGATCCTTTTTCCGTTATCGTTCCGCTGGTCATACTTGGTGGAATGCCCCTTGTGGCTGTTATTCTCTCCGCGCTTTCTATGAAGTGCGGACGCAACAACGGATTCAGCAGAACCGGTCTGATTACCGGTCTGATCGGTATGGTATTTGTGCTCATTACTGTAGCTCTTGCCATCGTCTTTTATCTGATGAATGTTGTTCTTTAATACAAAAAACGGGGCTTTGCCCCGTTTTTTTGTTACAATATGGGGATCAAGAGGACTCTGTCGGGGTCTGGGGTATCTTGCAGATTGTTTGCTTCCCGGATGGCAGATACCGTTGAACCGTTTTCTTTCGCTATAGACCACAGATCCCCCTTCCCTGCCCTTTGCAGGATCAGGCTGGGTCTATTAGGGTCTTTGGGTACACTTTCTCCCAGAGTTAACCCTGCAACCATCGGCATTTCCCGGGACATATGGGCAACGGCAGTGAGCATACATTCTGCCTGCATAACCATAGAATCTTCAGTAGAAGACACCTGGGGTTTTCCTGCCACCGCACTCCACAAGATCACATCCGCCCCCTCGGGGACACTTTCCATTTGCTCCCACTGCCACTGGGCCGCAGCAGGTTGCAGAAGTCCTTCTTTATCATAATAGAGCGTTTGGAAGGAGCCGGACATTTCCATTTGCCCTTCGCCGCTCCGGTTTTGCACTCTGCCGCAGCCGGGGAAAAAGGCAGCATCTGCCACCCGACTGCTTTCATAGGGCACTGTTTGCTCCGCTTTTACCGGAAAGCTTTTCCGCTCTGCAACCACGGGAACGCAAACCGGTTTTACTTGCAGCTGCACATCTCTTTCCGGGCTGTAGGCATCTTCTACCACAGGTACTTGCAAGGTGTCATAAATTATATACTGACCGGAAAGGCCGGCTTTCAGCCGCAATCTGCCGCCATCTGCCGTTTCCGTTTCCAGTGCCGTCACCAACGGGATCACCTGCACCTGCGCCTGATCTGCATAGGAATGCTCCAATTGCGTGTACTGAGAAAAGGGTATTTCAAAATCCCAGGATGACAACGCCCCATCCTGCGTCCGGTAGAGCAAATGCAGCAATCCCGTCCCCCGGAATACAGCCTTATCTCCCAGCACTTTTTGATCAGCAACTTCCACCTGCAGTTCCCACCGCACCGGCTTATCCAATCCGGCAGCCGACGGAGGCAAAATTAGCTCTTCATCAAACATAAATGCCTTCTCCCCTGCTTCACGGGCAAGGCAGAGGGGATATGTTTTTTCCAAAAGCTGGATATCCGCCGGCACATCGGAGGGGCTATAACTGCAAGTTTCTCCCTCTACAAACATCTGCGCTGCGGCGCAGACCGTGGCACGGACCATCATTTTTCTGCCGGACAGCACCCGGGCATCCACAGACCGCAGGCGGCACTGGCAGGTTACGGTTCCATCCCGCCCTTGGTCGGGGATATCCCATTTCACAGATACCGGGATCCAGGTTTCTACACAATGAGCCTGCCCCCCATCCTCCGGGGCATAAAGCACCCAAACCATAACGCCGCAATTGACAGATACACTATCGCTGCGCCATTCCTTCCCCCGAACTACGACCTGCCCCCAGGCACCCAGCACTCTGCCCACATCCGGGGCGCCGTCACCCAGCCGCAGCTCCTGGGTCTGCTCCTGGCTTTGGGTTTGGCTCTTCACCGGATGCAGACAGGGGATTTTATTTTCCTGAAACTGTATTTCCATCCCTTTTCACTCCTTACGAAAGACTACTGCATTCTATGCCCTCCAGGACAAGGATATGCCTGCTATTTTCGCATAACCACCAGACCCAAAAGCATCATGCCCACCGAAAAGCAATGCCAAAAAAATCCCGCTTCCAGGCATAATCCTACCAGGACACCTACGCCGAAGGCAATGAGAATACCGCCCCAAAGCTGATGATATCGGCACATAGAAACACCCCCTGCATAAGACTATGCAGGGGGTTGTATGATTATTAACCATCCATCAGCTGCTTACAGGCAGCCAAAACTTTGGAAGCAATGGGAATGCAGGTGGAAGCGCCGTAGCCGCCTTCCTCCACGCAGATAATAAATGCCAGGGGGTATGCTTCATCCATTACTATGCCGGTAAACATCGCATTGGGGGCAACACCGCCGTCTTTTTCCGCTGTGCCGGTTTTCGCGCCTACTGTCAAGCCGGGGAAATTGCCTGCGCCGTATAGAGCTGTTACATTGTAGCACAAATACTCCTGCACTGTTTTGGCCGTTTGCTGACTGACCACCGGTGCGCTGTATGCCGTTTGGGCGATGTAACCGCTCTGACCGTCATCTGCCTGGGCTACCACATAGGGCATTGCGCCGCTGCCGCCATTGGCAATACAGCCCATAAAGGTCATATAGGCGCAGGGGTTGATCAGATCGGTATACTGACCAATGCTGCTCCAGGCAAGGCTTACAGGATTTTCGGATTTTTCAAACTTTCCGGCGGCGGTGGTAAGTCCGTCAAACCGAATGCAGTCCATAACCGCAAATCTTTTTACATACGCTTCCAGAACATCGCTGCCCAGAATCTGGGACAGCTGGGCAAAGGCGCAGTTGCAGGAATTGCAGAAGGCATCCTTCAGGCTTTGGGTGCCGTGGACAGATTGGCAGGTGACGGGGTAATCTCCTCCGCCCCAACTGCCGGTACAGGTAAAGGTAAGCTGCTGGGCATTGGGCAGCTCTTCCAATGCCGCCGCCAATGTTACCACCTTGAAGATAGAACCGGGGGTATACAGCGACTGCACAAGCCGGTTCATATACGCGCCTTCATAAGTGACCGGGTCTGCGGCAATATCCGGAACATTGTCCGGGTCGTAGGTAGGCGTGGTGACTGCGCAAAGAATCTCGCCGGTTTTGTAATTATACACACCGACCGTTCCTTTTCTGCCATTTAAGGCCTCCAGCGCAACCACCTGCAGCTGTGCAGAAAGCGTCAGCTGCACAGAGCCTTCATAGGTTTTGATCTGACCGTAATGATAAATACCGTTCAGAGGGTCAAACTCCATAGTTTCTTCCCGATAGTTGGGCACTGCCGGGGCTTGAATATTGCCCTCCCGGTCGCCGATCCAATGCAAAACCGCCTGGCGGATTTGGGCATCGGAGGCATAAGTCCAGGATTCCTGCCGTTCCAGCAGCAGGTTTCCCTCACGGTCCAGAACTTTTCCGCTTTGCAGGTGGGAATCGTCATACACATGGGGAGAATTTTCCGACACTGCCCACTGGGACACATTCATCGCATATTCTGCCAGGAAAAAGACAAATCCGCCAATCAGCAGCAACGCCAAAAAAGTTACGGTAAAAGATCGTTTTGCGATTCTATTCATCTGCCTCACCTCCCCGCAATCTCAAAAGACGCACAGCAAAGCTGGCATTTTGCCGGGTATCCGCAGCTTTTATAAAGCCCAAAAGCCCCCAGGCACAGATCATACTGGAGCCGCCGTTGGACAAAAACGGGAAGGTCACACCGGTCAGCGGCACTACATCCACCGTTCCCAAGGCATTTAGAATCACCTGCACCAGCAAAATCGCCGCTGCGGTGCAGCTGCCTATGACATAGAAGCTGCTGCGGCCCATGGATGCGCAGCGGACACTGAAAAGCGCCAGCGCCACGATGCTGACGATCAGCAGCACGGCCATAATCATACCCCATTCTTCCGCAACAGTTGCAATGACCACATCACAATCGGCGGCAAAGAGGTTTCGCATCCAGCCCTGGTTAATTCCAAGACCCACCAAACCGCCCGATGCCATACACATAATGGCCTGGGTTTGCTGGTAGCCTGCGCCCCAGGGATCTTCCCAGATATGGCGCCAATTGGCAAAACGGTTCAAAGCATGGGGGGCAATTTTCAGCACCAGAACACCTGCAAAGAACAAGCTGGTAACAGCAAGCGTTATGGTTCCTACACTGCCGGAACGCATATACGCAATAATCAAAAATGCGCAGAAGAAAATCAGCGCAGCACCAAAATCGCTCATCAGCGCAAGGCATCCGCAAATGGCTACGGAATAGCCGGCAAACAGGAAAATATTTCGCTTGCGCATAATGCGGTCCATCGGGGATGCGCCAACAAACACGAAACACAGCTTACTCAACTCCGAGGGCTGAAAGGAAACACCGCCAATGAAGATCCAGTTTTTTGCGCCGTTGACAGTAGTGCCGAACAGCAATGTGGCAAGCAGCAATGCAATGCCGGCAAAGGCTGCAATATAGCGGAACATTTTCGACCGTTCCAGATCCCGCAGTGCCCAAAGCACCGCAAGAAAAAGAAAAATTCCCAGTCCGCAGGAGATCAGCTGCTTCACAGCTTCTCCGGGCATCACCGTGCAGATCACCGCCATTCCTATGGTACAAAGGAAAAAGGCTATGGTTTCCACCTCAAAGGCAGGACGGCGCACCACCGCATAAAACAAAAACAGCAGCCACTGAAAAAACATCAAACCGCCGAAGCCCGTCAGGTAAGATGTGCCGTATTCTGTCTTTCCCGTCATCAAAAAACCGATGCAGGTGAGAATCTGAAACAGCGACAACAAAATCACATTGGTCATCCCTACGCCAAAGCTGGAGGCTTTGGTGCGGATTTGCGCCAGGCGTTTTTCCTGCTTGGCGGAGATAGGCTGCAGGGTCATTTCCAGACCGCCTATGGTGATCACATCGTTTTTCTTAAGGGCACGGATGGTGATACTTTCTCCGTTGACCAGCACATCCCCTGCCCTTTCCACATTGGAGATGGACCAACTGCCGTCATCATAACGGGTCAATACTGCGTGGGTACGGGATATGGTTGCCAAGTCGATCACCACATCACTTTTTTTATCCCGGCCTATGATATTCTCCCAATGGGTTATGGGAATCTTCTTGCCGTCGGACATACAAAGCCACGCCCAAATTTCCGGTTCCCGGCGGAATCGCAGCAAGGGAAATATCGCCCGGGACAGAATCAGCATCGCCAGCAAGGGCGCCACATAGCGAAATACGGCAATATATACATTGACATAGGTGGGCATTGCATTTTGCACCGATTGCACAAATTCCATATTTCGCACCTCCTGTTATTATTTTTGCAGCTGCCGCAGCAGTGCAATCTCCCGGGCATAGCCGGGCAGATCATTGGGAGTTTCCAAAATCATCGGCAGCTTGCTGAGCACCGGATGATTGACAATATTTTCAAACGTCTTCTGACCCAAAGAGCCTTCTCCCAAAAGCTCATGGCGGTCTTTATGACTGCCGAAGGGATTCTTGGAATCGTTCAGATGCAACGCCTTCAGCTTATCCAGACCGATCACCCGGTCAAATTCCTGCAAAACCCCATCCAAATCATTGACGATATCATAGCCGCCATCGTTTACATGGCAGCTATCCAGGCAAACACCGATTTCATTGCTGCCCACGCCATCGATGATGGCTTTGAGTTCTTCGAATTTGCCGCCGATCTCGCTGCCCTTGCCTGCCATCGTTTCCAGCAGCACCGTTACCGGGTAGCCCGGTTCCAGCGCTTTTTTTAGTGCCTGCACGATATAGTCGATACCGGCCTCCACGCCCTGTCCCACATGGGAACCGGGGTGAAAATTATAAAAATTTCCGGGCAGCGCAGCCATACGGCGAAGATCGTCGCACAGAACAGAGGCAGCAAACTCTCTACCGCTTGCCTCGGCGGTGCACAGATTCATCGTATATGCGCCGTGGGCAACCAGGGGCCCAAAATTATTTTCTTTTAGGGCCTGTACTGCCCTTGCAGAATCCTCCGGGTCTTCTTTTTTGGCTTGGGAGCCCCGGGGATTGCGGGTAAAAAACGCAAACGTATTGGCGCCAATCGCCAACGCCGTTTCCACCATTGCAAAATTTCCTGCCGAATTGGACAGGTGACAACCTGCATACAGCATATTCTTTCCTCCTGTAGGGGATTTTGATTCTACAATACCACATCTTGCGAAAAAAATCAAATTACTATCTTTCTTTATCAAATTTCACCTGTAGGTTGTACAATGTTGTGTTACACAGGACATACGGTTTAAGCAAGAGGTATTAAAAAAATGAGAATGATGGTTGCCAAAACAGCATTTAGTAAACATTCCAGTATTGTTTTTTCTGCATTTGATAAGCAAAGAAAACTCAAACTATATGTTACAAAAGGCAAAGAATACGCTAACCAACGGTACATCAAAATTGAATTCCATGACAACGGAATCGAACCATCACAAGCATTGCCTTTTCAGATAGAAATGTGATGGAACCGGGCATATCCAATGCACGGTCCGGAAACAATCATTATTGACCCCATCAATTACTCATTAAAAACACACCGCGTAAATACTATTGTTGAGACAAACTGCAGATTTCTCGCCAATGCGCATGTAAGCTATATGTCTGTGAACAGAAAATCAGGAAAGAACTCTTGTCGGTTCTGCAATTTGATCGTACACAAGACCGGATGACTGGCAGGGTATTGGAAAATTGCCAACCTTACGGAAGTATATTGTAACAATTCTGGAACTCCCCCTGTCATTTAACCAAATGACAGGGGTGAGTTCCCTCAAATAAGGAGAAGGTCTTCGACGCGCTGTGCTCACTCAGAATGACACATAATGGAAGTTTTTCTTGACACAGGTATAAAGAAACAGTAGAATAATAGAAAAAATGTACATAAAATCGGAGGGAAACATGGACTTAGAAAAATTGGTTGAAGATTATGTCAATGCCCGATTGTCGCTTGGCGGATGCTTCCTGAAAATCATTGGAGCATTGGTAATTCTGATCGGTATTCCTGTGGCGATATGGCAAATAGTCGAAAAGTTTCTGAAAGACCTGGACATTACCTGGCCAATGTATATGACATTATCTTTGATCGTGCTGACATTTTTGGTTGGAGTTGCCGTATATAAACGTTCTGAAGTAAACCCCAACCGCAATGTGGGCATAGTAATCGCATGCGGTTCTCTAGCCCTCACATCAACAGCCGTAATGGTATTTCTTTTTTTCCGTCCTGCTGTGATGGGAATCTTTCCTGCGATACTTTCGCTGGAAAGCTGGTGGATTACATACCGTGTGTTTATCCCCAGAAAAAAGAAGAAGAAAGACGAAGAAAGCGCAGAAAACGATAAGACGTAATATGGTTACCGACCATCGGAGAATGGGAACTGTACAACGGGGCAAGAGGGCAAAACCTCTTGCCCCGCATTGTTTTTCTGTCTTCTCCTGTCCTTTATATTCCGTTGGAAATGGGTACTCGCTCCGTGATGAACGATAAGGCGCAGCGGCAGGAGCAAGCCCCTGCCCTACAATCGGTTTGGCAGTTTTTCTTTTTCTCATGCTTTACTTTCCCCCGGAAATATAGTACAATTTTCGTAGTAATTTTTCAGGAAGGAGTCGGTGCGTTTTGGCGGAAGCAGAAATGGAGATTTTGCAGGGCATTATCAGCTCTGTGATCTTTCAAAATTACGACAACGGCTATGCTGTTCTGCGGCTGAACTGCGAAAACGGGCAAACTGTTACCGTTGTCGGCACCATTCCCCTTCCCAGCGCCGGTGAACGGCTGATGGTCACCGGAAAATGGAGCAATCACGCCAGCTACGGCCGCCAGTTTGAAGCGGAGTTTTTGGAGCGGATGATGCCCCAGACTTCCCAGGATATTTTGCAGTATCTTTCCTCCCGTGCCATCAAAGGCATCGGTCCGAAAACAGCCGCCCGAATCGTAAACCGTTTTGGAGATCAATCCTTAATCATTATGGAACGGGAACCGGAACGGCTGGCAGAAGTATCCGGCATTTCTTTGGCAAAAGCCCAGGCCATCGGCGAAGTTTTTCGGCTGCAGGTTGGTATGCGGCAATTGATGGAGTTTTTTGCCCTGCATCAGCTGCCTGCGGAGCTGGCTGTAAAAACCTACAAAATCTACGGCGAGCAGAGTATGGATTTATTATACGATGATCCCTATCTTCTGACAGATCCGGAACTGGAAGCACCCTTTGCGGCGGTGGATCGGTTTGCCATTGCGCTGGGTATTTCTGCCGATGATTACCGCCGGGTGGAAGCCGGTGTGCTGTTTGAACTGCAATATAATCTGCAGGCCGGTCACGTCTTCCTGCCGGAGGACAAGCTGATTGCCGCCACCGCACAGCTTTTGAGCATCGGCACGGCAGAAGTGGCGCAGAGCATCGAACGGCTGATCGAAGGGCAGCAATTGGTGCGTCAGCAGCTTGCAGGAATCACCGTGATATATCTCTGGCGGCTATATGAGGCAGAAACTTACTGCTGCCGCAGGCTTCAGGATTTTGCACGCACTGTTTTTCCGCCTCCGCCTGCACTGGACAGGAAACTGAAAAAAGCCGCTGCCGCCGGCAATGTTGACTATTCCCCCACCCAGGCAGATGCCATTCGGGAAGCTGCTACCTGCGGTACGGTTATCATCACCGGCGGTCCGGGTACCGGTAAAACCACCATTGTACAGGGTATTTTATCCCTGTATGAGCAAATGGATCTGAAAACTGTTTTATGCGCCCCCACCGGTCGGGCAGCCAAGCGGCTGACGGAAGTGACCGGACGGGAAGCTTCCACCATTCACCGGCTTTTGGAAACCGGCATCGACCCCCACACAGGAAAGCTTTTCTTCCAGAAAGACGAGCAGAACCCTTTGCGGGCTGATGCGGTTATTATCGATGAAATGTCTATGGTGGACATTGAACTTTTACACTATCTGTTCCGGGCAATCCGACCCGGCACAAGAGTGATCTTTGTGGGCGACCCGGATCAGCTCCCCCCTGTAGGCCCGGGATTTCCCTTCAATGATATGCTTCGCTGCGGCAATCTTCCTGCCATTCGGCTGACGGAAATTTTCCGCCAGGCTCAGCAAAGTCTCATCGTTATGAATGCCCACCGGGTAAATCAGGGTATTATGCCGGATCTGAAAAATGTGAAAAGCGACTTTTTCTTCATCCGGGCAGCTTCTGAAGAACAGGCAGCACAGACAATTGCCCAACTTTGCGCCACCCGGCTACCGAAGAATATGGGCATCAGCTCCGATCAGATTCAGGTTCTGAGCCCCACTAAAAAAGGCTGCGCCGGCACGATGGAGCTCAACCGTCTTTTGCAGCAGCATTTGAATCCCTCTGCCCCCGGCAAGCCGGAAAAGAAGTTCGGCGAATACATCTTCCGTGTGGGCGACCGGGTGATGCAAATTCGGAACAACTACGATATTCTGTGGAAAAAAGATGACGGAACCATCGGCGCAGGTATGTTCAACGGAGATGTGGGCACTGTCACCGCCATTGATACCGACAACGAGCTTTTAAGCGTTCTGTTTGACGACCGCACCGCCACTTACGACTTCACGGAGCTTAACGAACTGGAACCGGCTTACGCCATTACCGTTCACAAAAGTCAAGGCAGTGAATATCGGGCTGTAGTACTTTCCGCGTGGAACGGCTCTGCGTATCTGCTCAACCGCAGTGTGCTCTACACCGGAATCACCAGAGCCAAGACGCTGCTTGTGATCGTCGGCAGAGAGGAAACCATCCATACTATGACGGAAAACGCCAGAACTGTAAGACGTTATACGGGACTGAAATTAAGATTGCAGGAGAAGGTTTTATGTTCTGGGAATGGTTAGCATCCCTTTTCTACCCACGGCAGTGTGTTTTATGCCGAAAAGTCCTTCCTGACGGGCAAATCGATCTATGCAGCAGCTGCCGGGCAGAAACGGAAGATTTCCCAAAATCCAATTATAGAATTTCTTTTGTTGCAGGCTGGACTTCTTTGTGGTATTATAACGGTAAGGTCCGTCACAGCATGCTGCTTTATAAGTTTTACAGCCGCCGCAGCTACGGCACGGCCTACGGAAGATTGCTGGCTATGAAGCTGCATCGGACAGAATTTTGCGAATACGATATTCTCACCTGGGTGCCGGTCAGTCCCAGAAGAAAATATCGGCGGGGTTACGACCAGGTTGAGCTGATTGCCCGATCTGTGGGGCAGGAATTTGGAACACCCGCCATCGCAACAATGCGGAAAATCCGCCACACCAAGCCCCAATCCCGTCTTTCCAGTGTTGCTCAGCGAAAAGCCAATGTTTTGGGCGCATTCCGGATTATCGATCCGGCTGCGGTTGCAGGAAAGCGGATCTTGCTCCTTGACGATATTATTACCACCGGCGCCACCCTTTCCGAATGCTCCCGGGTGCTGCTGACTGCCGGTGCAAAAGAAGTACACTGTGCCGCCGTTGCGGCTCTCAATAAAGAAAAACGCAGGTGAAATGATATGCAATTATTTTCTCACGACCTGGGTATTGACCTGGGAACCTCCAATGTTCTGATCTATGTTGACGGAAGCGGCGTAATCCTTCGGGAGCCTTCTGTTGTGGCTGTGGACAAAAACTCCGGCCGCATTCTGAAGGTCGGCTCTGCCGCCCGGAATATGCTTGGCCGCACCCCCGGCAATCTGGTTGCCATGCATCCGCTGAAGGATGGCGTTATCTCTGACCACGAGATGACTGTTAAAATGCTGCAGCAGCTATTCAAAGTGGCCGCAAAAACAAGATTCTTCTCCGCCAAGCCCAGAGTTGTTATCTGTGTGCCCAGCGGCGTCACAGAAGTTGAAGAAAGAACGGTTATCAACGCCGCTATTGAAGCAGGCGCACGCCGTGTTTATCTGATCGAAGAGCCGCTGGCTGCGGCCTTGGGTGCAAATTTGGATATTTCCGGTCCCAACGGCCATATGGTTGTTGACATTGGCGGCGGCACCACTGACATTGCGGTGCTGACCCTCAATGGCGTAGCCGTTTCCTCTTCCATTAAGATCGCCGGCATTGCTATGGACGATGCCATTGTCAAATATGTGCGCCGCAAGCACGGCGTGATTATCGGCGCTACCACTGCCGAAGAAGTGAAGATTCAGATTGGCTGTGTGTATCCCCGGAACGAGGATTCTTCCATCACAGTCAAGGGTCGGGATGCCAAGTCCGGTATGCCCAGAGAATTGGTTCTGACCGCTTCCGAGCTGTTTGAATCCCTCCACCGTCTTGGCAGAATCATTGCCGAAGAAGTTTTGTCTGTTCTGGAAGATGCTTCTCCTGAGCTGGTCAGCGATATCGCCCAAAACGGCATCACTCTGACCGGCGGTGCCAGCCAGATCTGGGGTATGGCGCAGCTGATCTCCGAGCGCACCGGCATCTCCTGCGTTGTGGCTGATGATCCGGAATCCTGCGTGGCATACGGCTGCGGCAAGAGCCTTGCCTGGATCAACCAGATGACCGAGGGTCCCATCAACATTGCCAGAAAACGCCTGCTCCGAAGCTAAAAAATTACGAGGGTATCTATGCGATACCCTCGATTTTTTAATGCTATTTGTTTATGTATGTTTTTAATCTTTCTGCAGATCCGCCCAAGGATCAAAGAAGGCGTTATCAGAGGAGGCCAACGGAATATCATTTGCCATGTCCACTTCCACAAAAATATTTTCATAAGGTAGCTTTGACATTTTTGTTCGCCTCCTTGATCACGGTCTTACAATGGCACTCTGGTAGCCATCGGGTTCTGTTGCGGGGGGATCTGTTTGGATGGGTTCTGTTTGGGTAGGTTCCTGCACAGCCGGATCTGATTCCTCCGGAGCAGTGGTTTGCTCTGCTTCATTTTCCGTTGCATCCGGCTGCGTGGTGTCGCCAAACAAATCGGAAAAATCAATTTCTGATTCATACTCAAAAGGATCTGTTGTTTCGGCATTTTCTGTCTGCCGGGGTTCGGTTGTATCCGGCAGCACCTCAGGCTGAGCAGGCTCTTCCGCCTTTTTACAGGCAGACATACATAGTGCAAGAAGAACAAAGATTATACACAGTCTTTTCATTATTATGCTCCTTGCAATTGGTTGCTCTTGGCGTATACATCCGCATAGCAGGTATTGACACCGCCGTAGGTTTGAGAAGGACCGGTATAATTATTATAATGCACACGCTCTAACCCGTTGGCATCAAAATACCGGATATAAGATCTGCCGATAAAATAGGTATTTTGCGCTGCAATCAGGGTATCGCCGGTCAGGTTCTTATAGGTGATGACGGCAGTATACAGGCGGTAGTTCTCTCCGGCATAATGGTCGTCAACAGGTTTGCCTGCCACACGGCAGGGAACATTGTTCACAAAGCTGTGGCTGGAGGTGGTATCCTCGCCATTGAGGGAGCTATGCTTATATTTCAGCTCCGCTGTGGCATCGCTGGCACGGGCAATCAGGACACCGTACTCTACGCCGCCGCTATTATTGCTATGAATGGCATTCATTTCCCGGTACACACGCTCAGACAGGGATGTTACAAACCGCAAGCCGGGTGCTGCGTCACCATAGTGAGCGCCCGGGTTGGTGGGAGAGGTACGGATCTGGTTGCCCAGCAGGTCGTACTCCGGATAGAAGTTATCCTTATAAACTTTTCCGTCTTCTTCCTTATCCACATTGCCTATGCGGATCCAATGGGCATAAATATGGGTTTCTTCGGTATACACCGCATTCCAGTCCATAGGCGCTGCGGTTTCCTCTGTTCCCAGATACCAACCCTTGAAGATATAGCCGTTATGGACATTATAGCTGAAGGTGGGGATATCATAGAACACGTCCACCCGGCCTTCATTGAGAAGATACTCGTCTTCCGCAGAATGATCACAGCCTGTGTGGTAAGTACGGAATATATCCTCATTTTCCGAAGCCGTATTATTGGTATGGAAGATAACATCAAAAGCAGCCTTCCACTGGGCATCAAAAATCATATCGCCGGTAACCACCATCGCCTCAACCTGTTCCTGCGTCAGCAAGGTTCCATCGCCGTCACGAAGCTTCCAGCCGGTGAAAACATAATGCTCACGATGGGGAATATGGTGGAAATGGGGTACTGTTACCGTCTCGCCCTCAATCAGCGTTACGGCATAGCTATGGGGATAAAATGCGGCTCCGTTGGCTTCGCCATCGGTATAGATAACCGTACAGTCTGTCATATGCTTGGATACAATATTGATAATATAGCGAGCCAGATAGTAGGATTCATTTCGCATTACATACTGGATTTCACTGTTTTCAACAGTGGTCAAGTCTGGGCTGCTCAAGTCCTTGGAGGACTGATAGACCACGATATCATAAACCATATGCTCATCGATATATGTACCGGTGAATTTTCCGTCGGTTTCCACAGGATGACCTTCTTCATCCTCGTTCCAGGTGATCTCGTGTCCCAAATAGCCTTCCAGGGCGTCAATAACCTGTTTTTTGGTGATATGGGGATCATCCTTACCGGTAACCAGGCCGCCCACATAGTTAGCATGGGCTTCACCGGCAACTTCATCTGATTCGGGGTCCTCATCCTTATAAAGCTCTACGGAATAGACCGGGGGAACTGCCTGCAAATATCCGTCACAATGGGCTTCGCCCTGGCTCATTCTCTTCAGTACGTAGCCCACAAAAAGATCGGCAAGGCCGCTGGCCTGGTAGCGCTGTTTGGATTCTTCCGTCATACAATCCTCAACAGCTGCCCAGAACTTCTCTGCATCTTCTTTGGAAGGAGACTTTGTACTGGGAATAAAATGGTAGTCATTGCCGTTCTTTTTCACTTCATAAACAGCTACATCGCTATACTCATTTTTCAGCTTATTCAGGTCCACTGTGATGATGGCAAAGGGTGTATTATCGCTGGAGGGACCAAATTCGCCAATATCCATTGCGTCGGCATAGGTAGGCGGGAACGGATTTTCATAATTACCTCTCAGGTAATAATACATCCAAAAGGTATCATACCAGCCATTAGGATCCAAGGGCTCGGTTTCTTCCGGCTCTGTGATCTCCGGTTCGGTTTCTTCCGGCTCGGTTCCACCGCCTTCAACGGCCAGTTTAATTGTGATTACTTTATTGTCTCCGGTAAGCTGAACACTGACCGGCGTACAGTCATCATAGGTTGCTGTCCAGGTGAATGTATAGTTGCCGTTACTCACGTGCTCATCAACATTAACTGTGTAGCTGCCGTCGCCATTATCCAAAATGTTGGATGCATCAATATCGAAAAGATCACCGACGAACCATTTGTATGCACCGGTTACAGTTGCCCCGGCAACAGGATTCCCCTGCGCATCCACTACATAGATGGTATAGACTCCCTCCCCGGCGGCAAAGACTGATCCCGGAACCAAGGACATTACCATCACCAGGCAAAGGAAAAAAGCAGCTATTTTTTTGATGGGATGTTTCATAAATTACCAACTCCTGAAACGATTAGAAGGATTGGGCATAAATATGGATTTTATGTCTATTACATCATATCCTTATATATTGAATTTTTCAAGTAGCTGCAAGTATTTTTGTATATTTCATTAGATTTGGCCAATTCTACAGTCTATTTTTGATCATTATCACCATTCCTGATGTCCCAAAAGCATCTCGTTTTTCTGATTTTTTCCACAATTTTCCAGTTTAACTAAAACAATTGCACAGCCTGTTGTAAGAAATTCCCACGCCGGCGATCACACTGGCGTGGGAATGATAACATAGCTTAACTTTATGAGACTGCCTTTTGCACTGGAGGGAAACTGAGGTTTCAGTTACTGTTCATTGTATCGCTGAAATAACGCTTGTGTATACACCTCACGGTTTTCATATCGAATGTGATACGCCGTATCAAAGAAGAAATCCGAATCATAGACGAAGTCCTGGGGTGTACCTATAATATTTTCTTCAGGTATGTAACGTTTTACAATTTGCTGAACCTCTGCAAAATACGCCTCAGAATCTGCAAAGTAATTTTTATCAACACAGGGATAGGTCAAATATACTGTGACCCCCTTTTCCCTCATTGCCTCTATGTAATCTCTGATTTGACACATTGTTTGATTATTGTATTTAAATCGAGAAAGTGCCTGGACACTTACATATGTTGCCGGACGATCTTTGTGCATACAAAAATCACCGTATTCATTCACACTATCGGCAGTGTATATCGTATTTTCATTTTTCATATAAGTTTTCAGCGCAAACAAAGCACAATCATTGATCCGTGTAAAGCTTCGAAGAAAACTTTGTGTAAAGAACTCCATATTGTTCCACAAAGTTTCCGTACACTTCAGCTCCGGATCTACACCGACCATATCCACATAGCCTTCTGTGATTTCATCGAAGTCCGACGCATAATATGTATACTCCAAAGGCATAATAATGGTATCTCCGGGCTTTGCGCACAGCTGAGCCGCCTGCATATATACCTTCAGCGGTACACTTGCAGATACAGACAGATTTGCAGCCGGTTTTCCGGAAAGCTTCTGAAAGTACTGCGAGTCAAAACCTAAATTAGACGCAGAACCGCCTATGATAATCACTTTTTCAGACTCAATGGATTCTGCCCGTTCCCGTTTTTGTGTAAAACTTCCATATAAAACAGACTCATTATAATACCCAGTCAAAAAGCAGTGATTCCATACAACGCAAATTGCCAAAATCAAAATAACTGCCGATACTTTTTTCAACGCTTTCATTCGCATTTCCTCTCGTATCAAAATCTGAAATACACAAAGTCGCTTTGCTGCAAGGTCTTACCAAAGTACAATGTCGCCAACAAAATCACAATGTAAGATATCCAGCGAACATAGCTCTTTTCAGACCACATACATTTATCAAGCTTTCTGTTTTTTCCAAATCCGTATTCGTACCACCAATAAATCAGAAAACTGACCGCAGCAGGAATAAAGCTGCTTTGGCTCCAACCATTGTCCCGCAGCAGGAAATTTATGATAGAGGACGGGGATGTAACAGATAATGTGGCAGGTATAGCTTGGGTAAACATCAATTTATAACACAAAAAAGCATCTTCCAGAGAATTGGCACGGAAAAACACCCAGCACAAATTCACAAAAATAAATACAAATACTGCATAAAGGACTTTCAAGAATTTCTTTTCAGAAAGTTTCTTATAATACGTTCTCTCTGCGGCCATACCCAGACCGTTGACCAGTCCCCAAATGGCAAAAGTCCAGTTCGCACCGTGCCAAATGCCCGATACCAGGAACGTTATAACGGAATTTAAGGCCGTCCTGAAGGAGCCTTTTCTGTTTCCGCCTAAGGGAATATACAGATAATCTCTGAACCATGTGGTCAGGGAGATATGCCACCTACGCCAAAAGTCTGCAATGCTCACAGCTGTATAGGGATGGTTGAAATTCTGCATCAAATCAATACCAACAACATTGGCACTTCCTATGGCAATTTGTGTGTAGCCATTAAAATCGCAGTAAATTTGGATTCCAAAACAAACTGTTGCAATCATGACCGCAAGACCGCTTTTTCCGGCTAACTGATTATATACCGGATCTACAAAGCAAGCCATTGTTTCGGCAACCAACAGTTTCAGGCAAAGACCCAGGATGATGCACCTGAAACCTTTTGAGAGCATTTCATAATTGGGTCTGCGCATATTTCGAATCTGCTCAAATAAATTATCATATCTTTCAATGGGACCCGCCACCAATTGCGGAAAGAAGGAAATAAAGCAAGCGAATGTTAACAGATTCTTTTCCGCTGTGTTTTTCCCCTTATAAACATCGACGACATATCCCACAGCCTGAAACGTATAAAAGGATATTCCAATCGGCAATACAAATATATGCCGGTATGCCTCTGCATCCGCACCGGGAACCATTGACAGCAAGAAGGGTACATATTTATAAAGCAAAAGCGGTAAGAACAAGAGAATCAGACACAAAGCGAAAACCAGCTTATTCTTATACCTTTCGAACACAAGTCCGGCAGCATAAGCCCCTATAATAACCGCTGCAAAAAGGAGTGTTTGCCACGCAGCTCCGTATGCATAAAAAAACATACTAAACAGCAAAATTGCTGTTCGTTTTAACGTCTTATTTTTCACCAGGAATACAATCACAATCGTTGTAACTAACAGCAATAAATATTGCCAGGATTGAAACAGCACACCTTTTCCCCCTAAAATCAGATTTTTTATATTATATACTTATGGATATCAAAAATCAAGCACCACGAATGTTGCCTCACCCAGCGGCAAAAGCACATCAGCCCTTATAGGCAGAAATTATTTCGTCAGCCAAAAAGAATCCTTCTTTGCACAAAGGCTGCGGGCATCCATTCCCATCAAATCAACACAATATTTATATTTTCTAATTCTCAAATAGCAAAACGATGCAAATTCCCCTCGTTTTGCTGGTTTATAAGAGAACTTCCTTGTTTGTTCCGTAAAAAATATCGTCCCGATTGCTGATCAGCTTGAAAAACTCTTCTAATTTAACCCAATAATCTGCGCCAAAATCCATTTCGTAGGAATGTCCCCAAATATAAAATATCTTTGGCGTTTCAGGCGTTAATTCGATAAACTTTTCACCCAAATGCATCATTTCTTCAAAATCAAGATGATATGCTGTCGGATTAAAACGATACAGATTTTCCTGCAAATCAAAGCTGCCCGTTGTGGTAATGGTACGGCTATATTTTACACCCGTGTTTTTCTTGATAATATCGGCTACACGGTCATCGTTATTGACTCCGCCGCCGGGATATGCCATACCGACAACCTCATAGCCCACAAGCTGGGATAGATTCAATCGGTCCGTTTCGACCTGGCGAATAACCTCAGCGTCATCACACCGTGGCAGATGTGGGTGCGTCAGGGTGTGGACCGCAACTTCGTGGCCTTCATATATTTCTCTGACATCCTGAGGATGCACCTTATAATGAGATACCCGCAACCCGTCTCGCGTCAGCATACCTTTATGTGATAACAGTTCGGAATTGATATTAAAAGTGCATTTTAAGCCGTACTTGTTCAACAGTTCAACGAGTCTAATATCCTGCGTTACGCCGTCATCGTAACTGAAAGTTATGGCTTTTTTCTTTGTTTGTTCATAAAAACGCATATTATCACTCCTTTTTTTATCATATCACAGCAAAATCAAAATGTAAATCTTCCCCTTTTACAAATAAAGCAAACGTAATTTGTAAAATTATTGTAGGCGGGCGGCTGATAGCCGCCCCTACAGACACGCACCAACACCTCAAAATGTAGGGGCGGCAACCTGCCGCCCGTCAAATGTATCGTAAAAGGAGAAAGATTTACTATGAAGGCAACAGGTACTGTCTTCCGAATAGATCAATGAGGCATAATAACACCGTACATAGCAAAAGCGAGGTGAAATTCACCCCGCTTTGTATGTTTAATTACAACAGGGGTCAGGCTTTTTTTCGGACTTTGGCATATCGGGTGCGGGTTTTGTCGTGTCACCAAGCCCCGAGGTTTCGGAGAATATAACATTTGACTTTGTCATCTCAACCACATCACTCGGAATAATGATCTTGGATGCCTTACCATTTGATAATGCAACAAGCGCCTCGTACTTTTTAAGTTCTAAAACTGACGCATCAGCAGCAGCTTCCTTCAAAGCACGAAGGCCGTCTGCCTCTGCCTTCTTAGAAAGATAGATAGCCTTCGCCTCACCTTCGGCACGGGCAATTCGCGCGTCGCGTTCACCCTCTGCAGCAAGAATCATTGCCTGTTTGTCACCCTCGGCGCGTGTAATAGCTGCAGCCTTGTGACCCTCTGCCTGAAGCAAGGTTTCACGGCGGTCACGCTCTGCCTTCATTTGCTTTTCCATGGCATTCTGAATCTCTGCGGGAGGAATGATATTTTTAAGTTCAACCCGGTTTACCTTGATGCCCCATTTGTCAGTTGCCTCGTCAAGAATGGAGGTCATTTTGGCGTTGATGGTATCGCGTGAAGTTAGCGTGCCGTCAAGCTCCAGCTCACCAACAATGTTACG
Source organism: Faecousia sp. (assembly GCA_045646805.1). Taxonomy (GTDB): domain Bacteria; phylum Bacillota; class Clostridia; order Oscillospirales; family Oscillospiraceae; genus Faecousia. Next base: position 2,106 of record JAZRLK010000050.1, on the reverse strand, counting down.
AAGTGTAGTTGCTGCAAGGTTGGAAAGTGCCGACATAGGATTAACTGCACCATAAGCAAAAAGCTTTGCATCATAAACTGCATAATAAATAACGGTATCAATTTGCATGGTAACATTATCTTTTGTAATAACGGGCTGAGGCGGCGAATCGAGCACCTGCTCTTTAAGGGTTACTTTCTTTGCAATTCGCTCAAGCAGAGGAATTTTAATGTGAATTCCTGCCGACCATGTTATCCTGTACTTACCGAGTAACTCAATAACATATTCGTGTGCCTGGGGAACAATTCGTATGTTCGCAATAAGAATGCCTAAAAGTACCACTACTACAATAATAGGCCACATTTTCATTCGCTCCTTTTTTATAAAATTTACACTTTAACTATATCACAAAAAATCTAAAATGTAAAGCTTGCAGTATAATCTCCGTCTGTTTACAGCCTCACAGCGTAATTTGCAAAATTATTGTAGGCGGGCGGCTGATAGCCGCCCCTACAGACACACACCAACACCTCAAAATGTAGGGGCGGCAACCTGCCGCCCGTCAAATGTATCGCAAAAGGAGAAAGATATATGAAAGCAACTGGGGAGCGATGCGACCGCTGCCTGTGGCAGAAAAAGGGAGCAGAGCGAGTGGCCGCGGTCGACAGATGCCAAGGAGCGCCGTCGACGCAGGCAGATGTCGGGCACCGCAACAGGGATTGTTCGTCGTGTAGACGATTTGTGGAGAATCGTGATTCCAAAAAAATCAGAAGAACCCTCCGCATCAAGGAAGGCGACCCGTTACAGACAACATTGACACCAGAGGGCAGGTTTTGCATGGCGATACATAGTGTGGTGAAATTTGCCGCAGGGCTTGAAATTGCCCAATAAATATTGTAATATAAAAAATTGCAACGGGCGGTGTTAGCTTGCGCTAATTTATATGCAACAGAAAGTGGAGAGTTTTTATGGGCGAATTTATGATTATGCTGCGCAATGTGATGATTTTTGTGACGCTGGCAGTTCCCGGGTACATACTGGTAAAGGGCAAGATTTTGAGGCCGGAACAATCCGGCGTGCTTTCCAAGCTTCTGATGTATCTGGCGCTGCCGTTTATGATTTTTTCCGGTGTGGTAAAGAATTTGACGCTCAATAAGGAATCCCTGCTGATGCTGGGCGTTGTTGCCCTGATCGGCGTTGCAGTCATTTTTGGTATGTTCTTTGTTTCTGCACCTTTGGTAAAAATGGAGAAGAACAAAAAAACAAGGGGAATGTTGCGCTTTTGCGCTGTATTTGCCAACAACGGCTTTCTTGGCATCCCCCTGGCAGTTGCAGTGTTTGGTGGGGATTCTCCGGTTTTTACCGTGCTGATCGTGCTCAACATTATCAACAATGTGCTGATGTATACACTAGGCGCATACCTTACCACCGGCGATAAGAAGAATATCAGCGTGAAAAAAGCCTTTCTGAATCCGGTTTTAGTGGCTTTTGTGCTGGGCTGTATTTGCAATCTCCTGGCTGTAAAAAAGTATGTTCCTGAGGTAATTACCTTCTCCGATCATTTCAGCAACATCGTCACCCCCATTTCTATGACGATTATCGGCATGAAGTTGGGCGCGACGTCCTTTAGGGCTTTGTTCCAGTCCGGAAAGCTTTACTACGTTTCTTTCCTGAGGCTGGTATTGTTCCCTGTTGCTGTCACCGCAGCGATGTTTATCTTGAAGGCTGTTCCCATAAATGTTCCGGTGGAGAGCATCATTTTGGGCATGTTTGTGGCCTTTTCTATGCCTACAGCCGGCCTGGCAGCCACCTTTGCCGACGAGTTTGGCGGCGATACAGAAAATGCGGTGATCCTCACCCTGGGAACAACGGTGCTTTCTGTTTTGACGATCCCCACCCTTTATTGGCTGGTAAATCTTTTTATTTGAGAAAGTGCACATTTGCCGCAAGAACTCCTCTGCTTAATACAGAGGAGTTTTTCTTTTGTTGGTGAATTATACTATCAAGTGCAACACTTGTAAAAAAAGAAGAAGTTCATACAGATCTCTGGTATAATAGAGTCACCACAACACCGTACACCGAAAGGAGATCTGTATGAACTACCATCATCTTACCATAGAAGAGCGC
>JAZRLK010000049.1:0-15146 GCA_045646805.1 Faecousia sp. | reverse complement strand
AGTATATTCCGCTCAAGATAGGTTTTGGTAAGACCGAGTATCGTGATGGTAAGTTCTACCGCTTTGACAAGGTGGTTAATATCCGCGAGAAGCGCCACTTCAACGCAACGGCAGTGAAGGTGGAGGCAGGGGAGACCTTGCTGCTGCTTCCAAGTACAGAGCCGGTGGCACCTCGTCAGGCATATAAAGAAGTTTCTTTTGTTTTGAATCAGGCAGATGTGTCTTTTTCGGATAATTACTTTACCTTGGATATGGTGCGCTATTCCGTCGATGGCGAGAATTATTCCCATCCCTATCCCTGCCGCGGTCTGTTCCAAAAGCTGCTTTGGGAGCGCTACGAGGGCGATCTGTACTTAAAATATGATTTTACAGTCCGGGATCTGCCGGAGCAGATGTCGTTGCTGGCAGAAACCTGCTCTGTGGGCGAGCAATGGTTCAACGGAAAACCATTGTCCGTTACCCCCAAGGGAGAACCGACAGATCATACCTGGCAAGCGGATATTACCAATTTGGTCCACCTGGGTGAAAATGATTATACAGTCAAAATCCATTGGCACCAAAACGAGCAGGTTTACTATGCTCTCTTTGGCGAGAATGTCACGGAAAGCCTGAAAAACTGCATTGTTTACGATTCCGATCTGGAAGCAGTGTACCTCAGCGGAAAATTCGGCGTATATTCCGATAAACCCTTTGCAGACGATGGCGAATACACCTTCGGGGAGGATTTCTACATCGGAAAGACACCCCAAAACGTGACAGAACCGGTCACTGATGGATTCCCATTCTTCCGTGGAAGGCTGTCTGTCTGTCAAAAGGTTAACTTTGAAGAAGATGTGACTCACCTGCGCCTGAATGGTACTTACCAATCTGCGGATGTGCATATCAATGGGCAGTATGCCGGAAAACTGCTGTTTGACCGGGTGCTGGATATCCGTCCCTATAAAAAAGACGGTGAAAATGATGTGAAAATTGATTATATCATCAGTAACCGCAATCTGTTGGGACCGCATCATTATATTGACAAATCCTGCAGAAACTCTGTGGGCCCCTATGTTTGGGATCTTAGCAATGACTGGGTAAAGGATGAAAAGACAGGCTATCGAGACAGTTATGAACTTATAAAGCTGTGTGCGTGCAAAGGGGAAAAAATGTTATGAAGTTATTAAATATCGGCGTTATCGGTTGCGGATTACGCGTCAGAGCTATACTGCCGTTGCTTCAAAAAAATGATCAGGGCATAACGGTTGTGTTGCGTGCAGTCTGTGATGTCAGAGATCCGGAGATGATCAAACAGGAACTGGCAAAGGCGGATATTGATTTTACACATACTCAGTTTTATACGGATGCAGACGAAATGCTTTCTAAAGAACAGCTTGATGGCGTTATGATCGGCACCAGATGTTCTTTGCATACAAAATACGCCGTAAAGGTCCTCGCGAAAAAAATGCCTCTGTTTTTGGAAAAACCTGTAGCAACCAATCAGGAGGATTGGGCATTGCTGAAAAAGGCTTATGAAGATGCGGGCAGTGAAGTGGTGGTTTCTTTCCCATTGCGTATTACAGCGATGGTTCAGGAAGTCAAAAAAATGATAAAGCAGCTGGAGCTTGGACCCATACAGCATGTTGCTGCTTATAATTATCCTACATATGGCGGTGACTACTACCATAACTGGTATCGGGATGAAAGCGAAACAGGCGGTTTGTTCCTGCAAAAAGCCACCCATGATTTAGACTACATCAACCATATTTTAGGTATCCGACCTGTAGAACTGTGTGCAATGACCTCTAAGCAGGTGATGAAGGGAGATAAGCCCGCAGGTTTTAAGTGTGAAGAATGCCCGGAAAAGCTGACTTGTCCGGAAGGACCCCATCAGACTTTGAGCCGCGGGGACTATATCCACGGCGATTATTGTTGCTATGCAGAAGATACCGGAAATGAGGACAGCGGAACAGTCATTGTTCGATATGAAACCGATATGCACGCAGTATATACCCAGAATTTCTTTGTGCGAAATCCACATGCAGGAAAGCGTGGCGCAATCCTTGCCGGTGAAGGCGGTACACTGGAATTTGACTGGAATACGAGTGAGATTATCGTGCGTAAGCACTATACACCCGGTGAAATACGCTATAAAGTAGAAACTACCGGAAATCACGGTGGCGGTGACAAAAAGCTTGCCGATAACTTTATTGGCGTGATGCTGGGAACGGAAAAATCCAAAACACCTTTGGAACAGGGGTTGCTTAGCGCTTATATGTGTCTGAAAGCAAAGGAATCCGCCCAGAAGCATTATTTTGTTCCGTTAGACTATCACAGTTAAAGAAAGATGGTATGTGCTGTTTTTCTATGTTTTGAATCTTGTGATGATAGGTATCGATCTTGTGCTTTATTTCAGAAATAAAGCATTGGAGAAAAAAGGAGAAGCGCTATGATTAAGAAAGCAGATATTGTGTACAACAGTTATGGACAGATGCTGGATGTTTACTTGCCGGAAGGAAAGATCAATGCTGTGTTCTTATATATCCACGGCGGCGGCATCGAGGCCGGCACCAAAAACGACGGCAATTACTTTGCTGCTTTGCTGGCAGAGCAGGGCATTAGCACGGTAAGTATCAACTACCGGCTTTACCCGGAGGCAAAATTCCCGGATTTTGTTGAGGATTCTGCGGATGCTGTGGCTTGGGTGTTCCAGAATAAGGAACTCTTCGGTGGCTGCGACAAGGTATTTGTGGGCGGATCTTCAGCAGGTGGCTATCTTTCTATGATGCTCTGCTTTGATAAGCGGTATCTGGAAAAACACGGAATCCATCCTATGGATATCAGCGGCTTTGTACATGACTCCGGTCAGCCCACAAGCCATTTTAATGTGCTCAAAGAGATGGGAAAGGATTTTCGCAGAGTAATTGTGGATGAAACCGCACCGCTATATTTTGTAGGCGTAGATAAGGAATATCCTCCCATGCTTTTTATCGTTGCCGATCAGGATATGGAAAATCGCTATGAGCAGACGGTGCTGGTGCGCTCTACCATGGAGCATTTTGAATATGATATGAGCAAAGTAGAGCTGAAGCTGATGCACGGCAGACATTGTGCCCATGTCAGTGCGGATGACGAAAACGGCGAGAATGTTTTGGGCACGATCGTTCGGGATTTCATTCTGAACAAGATTTAACGCACAATCCCATTGGGTTAAAAAATTTAAGGAGGATCTATTATGAGTACGAAAAAATTGAAATTTTGGATGTGTCTTGCGTTAACGGTGTGCATGCTCGTGGGCATGGTTCCGTTTGGTGCTTTTGCTGCAACAAACGAATTTTCCATTACCGGCATCAACGCATACAACTTCCGCGGTAGCGACTGGTACATCATTCTGAGTACCGACAATGCCGATTTCTCCCTGAGCACTGCAGCATCCTTGACCGCAGCCGGTGCTGCCATTGACGGCGCAGCCGCAGCCGGTTGGTTCCAGGCTGGCACCGGTACCTTGGCATTCACCCTGGCAACCGGCAAGGAAAATCACAAGGTAGTCTTTCCTGCCGGCATGGTGCTGGGCGACTACACTTTGAAAGAGGACTATGTGTTCTTTACCCAAGCTGACGGCAGCGTAAAGACCGGTGTCAGCGTTACCGGCATCAATGCCTATAACTTCCGTGGCAATGACTGGTATGTCATTCTCGATACCAATCAGAGCACACTTTCTCTGCCTGCAGCGGCATCCCTGAGTGCGGCGGGAGTTACCGTTGACGGAACTGTGACCGGCGGTTGGTTCCAAGCTACTTCTGGCAATGCCGGTAAGGTAGCCTTCACCCTGGCAACCGACAAGGCTGATCACAAAGTGGTCATTCCCCAGGGTACTGTACTGGGTAATTTTGTTTTGGCTGAGGACTATGTGTTCTGCACCTATTCCGATGGCAATATGAGTCCCGCAGCCTTCAATATTACCGGCATCAATGCCTACAACTTCCGTGGCAGTGACTGGTATATTATCTTGCAGACCGATAACAATAAATTTAATCTGCCTGCTGCATCATCCCTGGCAAATGCCGGTGTTACCGTTGACGGTGAAGTCACCTCCGGCTGGTTCCAGCCCGGCACCGGCACTTTGGCATTTTCTCTGGCAACCGATAAGGCCGAGCATAAGGTGGTGCTCCCTGCCGGTATGACACTGGGCAATTATGTTCTGGCAACCGATTATGTGTTCTATACCCACGATACCGGCTATGCGGACAATATTGCACCTTTTAGCATTACCGGCATCAAAGGCTACAACTTCCGTGGCAATGACTGGTATATTATTTTGGAAACCAGTGATCCCGACTTTGCTCTGACTTCTGTGGCATCCCTGGAAACTGCCGGTGTTACCGTTGACGGTGCAGTTACATCCGGCTGGTTCCAGGCTACTACCGGCACTTTGGAGTTCACTTTGGAAACCGATAAGGCCGAGCATAAGGTGGTAATTCCTGCCGGAACTCAGCTGGGTAACTACAAGCTGACAAGCGACTATGTGTTCTATACCCATGCGGATGGTGCAGTAGACACCAAAGCTCCTGTGATCAACATCACCGGTATCAAGGCTTATAACTACCGGGAAGCCAACGCTGACTGGTACATCGTTTTGAATGTTGACGACGCTGCATTCTCTCTGCCTTCTGCTTTGGCTTTGAATGCTACCGTTGACGGCGCAGCTGCCGCCGGCTGGTTCCAGGCTACTACCGGAACTCTGGAGTTTAATGTGAAGGCCGATAAGGCTGACCACGAGATCATCCTTCCTGCCGGAACGGTGTTGGGTAGTTACACACTGGAAAAAGAATGTGTGCTCCATACCCATGCAAACGGTCAGGTGGATTATACCAAACCTGTCCAGTATGTGAATATCACCGGTATCAATGCTTATAACTACCGCGAAGCCAACGCTGACTGGTACATCATTTTGAATGTTGACGACGCTGCATTCTCTCTGCCCTCTGCTTTGGCTTTGAATGCTACCGTTGACGGCGCAGCTGCTTCCGGCTGGTTCCAGGCTACTACCGGAACTTTGGAGTTTAATGTTAAGGCCGATAAGGCTGACCACGAGATCATCATTCCCGCTGGTACAGTTCTGGGCGAGTATGTACTGGAAAAGAACTATGTGTTCTATACACATAGCAGCGGTGCGGTGAATACTATTGATCTGAGAGGATGGAGCATGACCCTTGGCGACAATCTGGATATGAACTTCTTCGTATCCATTGCGGAAGCAGATGTTGCCAATACCAGTGTGGAAATATCTGTTGGCGGCGAAACCATCCTGCTCGCCCCTGAAATCTTGGACGATGAAACCGGATATTATAAGTTCTCTGTAGAGCTTGCAGCAGCACAGATGACGGAAACCGTTACCTATACATTGCTGCTCGGTGAGTCTGTAATCGAATCCAATACTTACACGGTTCGTCAATATGCTGACACCATTCTGAAAGGCCAGTATGATGAGGTTACAAAGAATCTGGTACGCGCTATGCTGCACTACGGTGCCGCTGCACAGACCTACTTCGGTTATATGACCGAGAGCCTTGCCAACGCACAACTGGATGCCCCCGTCTACACCGCCATTCCGGAGCAGGCAGAAACACCTATGTCTGTCAATGGAAGCGTCACCGGTATCAGCTTTTACGGTGCATCGTTGCTGTTCCGTTCCAAAACTGCAGTTCGGTTCTATTTTGAGGCATCTGCAATTGACGGCTACACCTTTGTAGTAAACGGCGAAGACTATGCAGCGCAGAAGGCAGAGAACGGAAAGTACTATGTGGAAATTGACGGCATTAACCCCCAGGAACTGTCTGAAAGTATTACACTGACAGTCAAAAACGGCGCCGAAACCCTAACTGTGGTCTATGGTCCTATGAACTACATCGTACGTATGGGTGCTTCCGGCTCTGCAAAGCTGAAGGATCTGTTGCTGGCAATGTATAACTATCACCTGGCTGCAAAAGCCCTTTGATTCGCTTACCGTTATCCCCCTATACAGATTTGCAAAGACTTATCCGGAGGCAGAGGATTCCAATGCCTCCGGATTCCCTAATCCGGCCACTATGGAAAGCTGCAAGGTTCATATACGGAGCACGGATTTCAGGCGCAATTATATAGAATACAAAAAATTCGCCGATCGGCGAAAAACGCAATCCAATTGGATTGCAGTATTTACAAGGAGGAGTTATTATGAGCTTGTCGCATAATAAAACGATGCGGTCACGGATATGCCTTGTGTTGGTGGTATGCCTGCTTTTGAGTATGGTTCCCTTTGGCACTTTTGCAGCCACACAGGAAGTGTCAATCACCGGAATTCATGGTTATAATTTCCGCGGCAATGACTGGTTCATCATTTTGAATGTAGATCAGGCTGATTTTGCCTTGACCGGTGTATCCGGATTAAAGGCAGCTATGGACAGCACCACAGCCCAGATTTGGTTCCAAAGCAACAGCGCTATGGGCGTGGATGCCGGTAAGGTTTCCTTCACACTGGCAGCGGACAAAGCGGAACATACAGTAACCCTGCCTGCCGGAACAGTATTAGGATCGTATACACTGAAGGAAGACTTCGTATTTTGCACCCATGCCGATGGCAGTGTAACGGTGGGTGAAACGGCAGAGCCTCCTGTGGAAGATGAATACGCATTCCAAATCACCGGTATTGCAGCGTATAATTATCGCAGCAGCAACGGCGACTGGTACATCATTTTGCAAACAAATCGACCCGCCTTTAGCCTGGATGCTGTGGCATCCCTAAGAAACCTGGGAGTCACTTCCGACGGTGCGGCTGTGGGTGGCTGGTTCCAGATCAACACGGATAATCCCGGCCAATTGGGCTTTGATGTTGATGTGGATAAGAATGAACATACCATCGTGTTGCCCGCCGGCCTGGAGCTGGGTGGCTACACCCTGGCAAAGGATTATGCGTTTTGTACCCACGCAGACGGCAGCGTGACGGTGGTTGAAATAGCAGAGCCTCCTGTTGAGGATGAATCTGCGTTCCAGATCACCGATATTGTGGCATATAATTATCGCAGCGGCAACGGCGACTGGTATATCATTTTGCAAACCAATCGCCCAGACTTTCGCCTGGATGCGGTGTCATCCCTGAGAAACCTGGGTGTCACTTCCGACGGTGCGGCTGTGGGTGGCTGGTTCCAGATCAACACGGATAATCCCGGCCAATTGGAATTTAGTCTCAGTGTGGATAAGAATGCGCACACCATCGTGTTGCCTGCCGGATTGGAGCTGGGTGGGTACACTTTGGAAAAGGATTTCGTATTCTACACCGATGCCAATGGTCATATTACAATGGAAAAAGCACCGGAGGATACAGATCCCACAGAGCCCCCGACGACAGATCCCACAGAGCCGGAATCAACAACGCCGATTTCCTATGAGTTTTCCATTACCGGTGTTGCCTCAGGCACATACCGCAGCGCCAACAACGACTGGTATATTATTCTAAATACCGACCATTCCGCTATTGAACTGGATGCGCCTGTTGGCTGGGTTGCTCCGTTGGCGGAAGGCGGTGCCCAGGTTTGGTTCCAGTCAAATGCTGCAATGGGACAAAGTGGCGGCAAGCTGATCTTTACTTTAGCTGCCGGCAAGGACGAGCATTCTGTAACCATACCGGCAGGACTGGCACTGGGTAATTATACCCTTAAGGAAGACTTCATTTTCTACACACATCGTAGCGGTGCAGTGGATACTGTACGGCCTACGGTTCTGAAAGGGTGGAGTATGACCCTTGGCGACAACCTGGATATGAACTTCTTTGTATCGGTTAATGAAAGTGAAATTTCCAATACTCGTGTACAAATATCCGCAGGAGACGCAACCCTCTTGCTTTATCCGGAAACCCTGGATAATGAAACCGGAAACTATATATTCTCTGTGGACCTGGCAGCTGCACAGATGACCGAAACGGTTACCTTTACCTTGCTCCTTGGAGATTCTGTAATAGAAACCAATACATACACTGTCCGTCAGTATGCAAATTATATTCTGAATAATGATCAGTTCGATGAGACTACTAAAAATCTCGTTCGGTCAATGCTTGTCTACGGTGCAAAGGCGCAATCCTACTTCGTACACAATACAGATAACTACGCAGATGCTGATATTGCATACGTGCAGGCAGCTGTGCCTGCTGAGATTGCGTCACCAATATTGACCGGAGCAGTTGATGGACTGAAATACTACGGCTCATCTATGCTGTTTACTTCCAGGCACGCAGTTCGCTACTACTTTATCCTCTCTGACGGCGCAAACATTGCGGATTATACCTTCACCGCCGGACAGGAAGTATTGACTCCTAAAGCGAAGGATGGTATGTATTTTGTAGATGTGGGTCAAATCAATCCTCAGGATTTGGATAAGCCCATTGAAGTAGCCGTTACTTGCGGTGAAAGTGTATTGACCGTTGACTACAGCCCTATGCACTACATTGTCAGAAAGTTTGGTAGCGATGCCAGCAGCGAACTGAAGGCTTTACTGCAGGCAATGTACACTTACCATCTGGCTGCCGAAGACTATATCGTAGCAGCTTATAAACCCACATCTTTGACGATCTCCCTTTATGATTCACAAGAATCTGTGTATGGATTTACATTCAACACAAATAAAAAGCCTTCCAATACGGTTGTGCAGATCAAAAAAGCAGATACTGAAGAATGGATTGAACACCCTGTTTCTTCTGTGAGTGCTACAACATATAACGAAAATGATACTATAATAAACTACTATATCTCTAAAACGGAAGTTCAATTAGAGAAAGACAGCAGCTATATCTATCGTGTCTATGACAAAGAGGCGGAGGTAGGTACAGAATATGCAACACTGACTACCAAAGATCCTCAAACAGATTCCTTTACATTTGTACACGTAAGTGATTCACAAGAAGGCCCCACATATTTTAACCGTGTACTTTCTCAGGTGTCTGAGAGTGCGGATTTTATACTGCATACGGGAGATGTGGTGCAGAATTCAAAGTACGAGCACGAGTGGACCGAGATGCTGGATGGAAACTTTGAATATCTTTCCCGTATTCCTGTAATGGCAATTTCCGGCAATCACGAAACAACCTACAATACAAGCGGCGCTGAGGAAACATTTAAGCACTTTAACAATTCTATTCCTGCGCAAGCTTCTACTACTCTGGGTTATTTTTACAGCTTCATTTATGGCGATGTAAAATTTATTATGCTCAACACCAATGATTTGACCGGCAATAAGCTGAAAGCTGAGCAATATAATTGGCTTGTGAATGAACTGGAAACAAACACTTGCAAGTGGACAGTGGTAGCGCTTCATAATCCGCTGTATTCCGCCGGAAAGTGGGGCGCAAACAGCGCAAACAATGCCATTGCACTTGCCCTGCAACAACAATTACGGGGAATTTTTGCCCAATACGGTGTAGATATTGTATTGCAAGGACACGATCACGTTATTTCCAAAACATATCCCATTGATGGCAATGGAATCGCGCAATCCGAAATTATTGAAACCATCGATGGCGTGGAATACTCTGTTGACCCCAGTGGTGTAATTTATTTGATGAATGGTCCTGCCGGCAGTCAAACACGGGTGCCATATGTAACAAATGATGCTCGGTATGCGTATGCAGAAGGTTCTAAAGCAGCATCATGGGCAGAACTTTCATTTGAGGGGGATATCTTAACGGTTACTGTGAAATATCACGACGGAACGAACGAAAATGTGTATCATACGTGGGGCATAAAAAAGGATGCATCCAATATACCTGCTTTGCGTATCTCCTCGGTGTACCCCTATGCAGATTTTGCAAAGGCATACCTGGAAGCAGAGGACCCCAATGTATCGGATTACACCTGCGGCTCTGTAAATCCCAATGTAGATACGGTTATTTCCTGGAAAAGTAACAGCCAAGCCACCGGATATACCGTTCTTTTATCTACCAGTGAGGATTACAGTAACGGGAAAATCTACCAGGTACCTGCCGAAAACTGCTCTGTGGCAGTTAATAACCTGCTCAAAGCGCAAACTTATTATGTTAAGGTAATAGAAGATGGTACCTCCATGACAGTGGAAGCTTCTTTTACCACCACAGATCTGGGTCCCCGTGTGATGACGGTGGATGGCGTATACAATGTTCGGGATATGGGTGGCTATCTCACCGCATCCGGTAAGACTACCCAACAAGGTTTGGTATATCGGGGTGGGGCACTCAGCCCTTCCGCGGACTACCCCAATGTCCAGATTACCGAATCCGGCATTGCGACTATGGCGGAAGAAATGGGAATTCGTACAGAAATCGATTTCCGAAACTCCAGCGAAGCACTGGGCGTCACAGAAAGCTGTATCCCCAATGCAGAATTGATCTACTGTACACTGGGCGGATATGATTCCGGAATGATCAATTACGCAGAGTCCTACAAGAAGACCTTCCAGCTTTTGGCACGGCCTGAAAGCTATCCCATTTATTACCATTGCACCGGCGGCGCTGACCGCACCGGAACTGTGTCCTATTTGCTGGGTGCTTTGCTTGGTGTGGATGAGGCCGACCTGATCCGTGATTATGAGTTTACAAGTTTCTCCCTTTACGGTGAACGAAACTCCAAAACCACAAAGTACGCATTCCAAGCCCTTTGCAGTTTGGTGGATAGTTACGAGGGGGATAGCTTGGCGGAAAAAGCAGAAAGCTATCTAAAGTCCATTGGTGTGACTGAAGATGAAATTTTTAATATTCGTGCGATTATGTTTGGCGAAGAGCCGAAGGAACTGCCGGAGGATGGCACGGATACACCGGAAACTACTGTGCCAAATTTCTTCGATTATATGAACAGTCAGGAAACCATCACCCTCAATAGCAGTATGACCTCTGTGACCTCTGACCTTGCAGTCGGCTACGGAAAAACCGTCAGGATCCCGTTGGATACAGAAATCGTACCCAGTGGCAGCGGCAAGCTGCTGGTGTATATCGGCAGCTACGGCCTGAATTTACGGGGCAATTCGCTTCGGTTCCATATCAATGATGGTTCCAATACGGAGCTGACGCCCCGACCCGACAGTACGGAGTATAAGATTTACAGTAATTTCTTCGATGGCGGCGGCTATATGGATCTGACGGTTACTTTGACAGATACCGGTGTGACCTTTGATATTGTGGCTGTAAACAGCAGAGGCAGCAGCCAGACCTTCAGCTACACATACGTAAATGTACGGATTGCCAATGAGATCGCTTCGTCTGATGCCAAAATCACGGTAAAAATCGATCCGACCCAGGTCAGTGAAGTGATCCTTGCACCGTAATAGGATGTATGGTATAATCCCATATATTATAAAACATAAGAAGGGGCAATGCATTTATGATGCAATTTAAAAACCTTTCATTTTCCGTGGCAGAGCATACCATAAAACTGCAAAAAGCAGAGTGCTTTTCTGAATTAGATAGCGGTGTTGTCCAGGTACAGATTGCCGGAGAAAACAAGGACACCCATATGGGCGCCAAAATGGTAAATTCCTCGGAAGCCGGTCGTTTGACTTACAAAACCCATACTATTTCCGGAAACACACTGACTGTGGTGCAGGAAAGTCCCCATGTGCGCTGTGAAACGGCCTATGAAGGCTATGATGATACCAATGCTATCCGGGTACATACAGTTGTGACCAACATCACGGATAACTCCATTATTTTGGAGGAAGTATCTGCATTTTGCTTAACCGGTATCGGTGACAAAAACGAGCCGGATAATATGCAATTTACCGATTTTCTTCAAAGCCATCACGCCGAATGTCAGCCCCGGACACGGACTTTCCGTGAGTTAGGACTGTGTGGAGGCAGGAGCGATTCGCAGCAGCGTATATGCGGCCACAATATCGGTAGCTGGTCTACCAAGGAAATGCTGCCTATGGGCATTCTGGAGGACAGAAAGAACAATTGTTTCCTGATGTTCCAGATTGAGAGCAACAGCTCCTGGTATTATGAGCTGTCGGATGTAGCAGGTAAGTATTATTTGTATTTAGGTGGTCCTAATTATCCCTTTGGCGGTTGGTTTAGGACTTTGCAGCCCGGTGAAAGCTACGTAACACCTTACGCAGCCATTGCATTTGGTAATAGCCTGAACGATGTTATTGGCAATATGACAAAGTACCGCCGTCACATTGCAGGTGTCAGTCCTGCAGACAGCGGCCTACCTACCATTTTCAACGAATATATGCATCTGTCATGGGATAGTCCCACAGCAGAAAACACTGCAAAATATGCCCCCGTTGTTGCTAAAACCGGCGTGGAATACTATGTCATCGACTGCGGCTGGCACAACGAAGAACCAGGCGATAAAGTCTATCCCTTTGTAGGTCATTGGAAAGAAAGCAATGCCCGTTTTCCGGAGGGTGTCAAAAAGACTACGGATTATATTCGTAGTTTGGGCATGAAGCCTGGTCTGTGGATCGAACCGGAAATCATCGGCATTCAGTGTCAGGAAATGCTGGATTACTACGATGACGACTGCTTCTTCCAACGCCACGGTAAGCGGCTTGCTGTAATGAATCGTCACTTCTTAGATTACCGCAATCCCAAAGTGCGGGCGTATATGAGCGAAACAATCCGCAGAATGGTAGAAGATTACGGCGCAGAGTACATCAAGTGCGACTACAATCAGGACTGCGGTATCGGTACGGACCTGAATGCGGAAAATCCCGGCATAGGCTTGGAAGCTGCCGCAAACGCATTCCTTGATTGGATGCGGGAGATGATTGCCCGATACCCCAATGTGGTTTTTGAAGGTTGTTCTTCCGGCGGTATGCGGATGGATTATAAAACCCTTTCTGCATATAGCTTAGTATCCACTTCCGACCAGACGGACTACTTACTCTACCCCTACATTGCAGGCAATATTTTAGCAGCAGTTCTGCCGGAGCAGGCGGCAGTATGGAGCTATCCGGTAGCAACGGACTGTACAAAGGGTGAAGATGTATCCGATGACCGGATCGTGATCAATATGATCAACAGCTTTCTGGGTAGAATGCATCTTGCCAGCCATTTGGATTATCTGAATGATCATCAGATGGATTTGATCCGAGAAGGTGTTACATACTATAACACGCTATCCGAAATGAAGAAAACAGCTACTCCGTATTTCCCCATGGGCTTTACTAATTTTGGAGATAGTGTTGTATGCGCCGGCTTGAAAAACGATAACAAAATCTATCTGGCGGTTTGGAATCTGAAGGGTGAAAAGGAAATGTTTGTTCCTATCACCGAAACCCTTACCGATGCTAAAATTGCCTATCCCGCCAAAACATCTGTTAAATTAGATGTTTGCAATGGAGGTATCCAGCTTATTTGCCCTCAAATACCCTGCGCAGCGTTTTTGGAACTTACAATATTAGATAAACTGTAAAAATATCTATTTACAAAACAAAGCGCACGCACTTTTACTTGCAAAAGTGCGTGCGCTATTTATTATAGAACCTTTTTGTATATAGAAAATACTGCCAGTTACTTCAGAATTTGCTGCGTAATAATTAGAGAATTGCTGGATTCATCAGGGGTGCTGTGTCTTTGGATGTTCTGTTTCTTTCAAGATTGGATTGGGTGTACAGCATCCTCATAACTATAATTGTTTGTGATTGGTATTAACAATAATTGGGAATACTATTTTTTAAATAAAATCAATATTTGTATTTGACAAAGATAACGGGTTATGTTATTATTTATTGGATAAAAAAACAGAGGAGGCAGTGTTATGAAGGGTCAGATGCAGCGCTTAAAAGCAGTTGGTTGTGACCGTGGTATTGCTGTTTCTGTCGTGGATGCGTTGTTTTCCAATCATAAGGATTCGTATTTTGTTTTTCCCGGCTTTTGCGATGTGCATGTGCATTTTCGCGAGCCGGGTTTTTCTTATAAAGAGACCATTGCATCCGGCTCCCGTGCAGCGGCTGCCGGCGGTTATACCGCTGTTTGCACTATGCCAAACTTAAATCCCGTGCCGGACTGTGGGGCGCATTTGCAGCACCAGCTGGATCTGATCCGGCAGGGGAGTGTGATCCCGGAGTACCCTTACGGCGCAATTACTGTGGGGCAGCAGGGGGAGCAGCTTGCGGAGCTGGAGGAAATGGCAGCCGATGTGATTGCGTTTTCCGATGATGGCAGGGGCGTGCAAAGTGATGAGCTAATGCGTCAGGCGATGGTGCAGGCAAAGAAACTGGGAAAAATGATCGTTGCCCATTGTGAGGTCAACGACCTTCTGCGGGGCGGCTACATTCACGACGGAGAGTATGCCAAAACCCATAATCATAAAGGTATCTGCAGTGAAAGCGAGTATGCCCAGATTGCCCGGGATCTGCGATTGGTGGAGGAAACCGGATGCGCTTACCATGTTTGCCACATTTCGGCAAAGGAGAGTGTTGCACTAATCCGGGATGCAAAAAAACGGGGGCTGAATGTCAGCTGCGAAACAGCGCCTCATTACCTTGTAATGGATGACAATATGCTCCAGGAGGACGGGCGGTTTAAAATGAATCCCCCCATCCGCAGTGCAGAGGATAAAGCTGCGCTGATTGCGGGCATCCAAGACGGCACAATTGATATGATCGCCACCGACCACGCTCCCCATTCGGCGGAGGAAAAGAGTAAAGGTTTAGCTGGCAGCAGTTTTGGCATTGTGGGTTTGGAAACGGCATTTTCTGTGCTGTACACCCATCTTGTGGAGAAAAATATCATTTCCCTGGAACGGTTGATCGAGCTGCTTAGCCTCAATCCGAGAAAACGCTTCGGCATACCGCTGGGAGAAGATTATACAGTTTGGGATTTGAATCAGGAATTTACGGTAGAGCCCGATAAATTTTTCTCTATGGGAAAGGCTACGCCTTTTGCTGGATGGAAGTTAAAGGGCGTTTGCAAAATGACCGTGTGCGGCGGTAAGATCGTATATACGGAATAACGGGAGGAAAAGGAAATGGCAAAGAGAACAGACATTAAGAAGATTTTGATTATCGGCTCCGGCCCGATCGTGATTGGTCAGGCTGCGGAATTTGACTATGCAGGCACACAGGCCTGCCTGGCTCTGAAGGAAGAGGGCTACGAAGTTGTTCTGTGCAACTCTAACCCCGCTACCATTATGACTGACACCACCATCGCTGATAAGGTCTAT
>JAZRLK010000048.1:0-50143 GCA_045646805.1 Faecousia sp. | reverse complement strand
CCCAGGTACATAACGCCGATCTTATCGGAGATAAACTTGACCACGGAAAGATCGTGGGAAATAAACACATAAGCCAGGTTCATATCCCGCTGCAGCTCTTTGAGCAAATTGATGATCTGCGCCTGGATGGAAACATCCAATGCAGAAACAGGCTCATCGCAAATAATCAGCTTAGGATTGACGGACAGAGCACGGGCAATACAAATTCTCTGACGCTGACCGCCGGAAAATTCGTGGGGATAGCGCTCATAATAGTAGTCACGCAGACCGCACTTTTCCATCAGATCAAGAACATACTCCTTAACCTGCTTCTTGGGCACGATCTTATGAACCTCCACAGGCTCGGACAGAATACCGCCTACGGTGCTTCTGGGAGGCAAAGAGGAATAGGGATCCTGGAAGATGATCTGCATCTGCTTCCGGATGGAGCGCATCTGCTTGGAATTGCAATTGGTGATATCCTGACCGTTGAAAATGATCTGACCGGCAGTGGGCTGGTGCAGCTTCAAGATGGCACGGCCTGCAGTAGTCTTACCGCAGCCGGATTCGCCAACGATGCCCAAAGTTTCGCCTGCTTTAAGCTTGAAGGAGATATCGTCAACGGCAACCAGCTCTCTGGTCACCTTGCCCATCATCGTCTTTTTCATCGGGAAGGTTTTCCGCAGGTGGCGAACCTCCAGCACACATTCAGGATCAAAGGGCTTAGCAAAGTCCTCCTCCATCTGCTTTTGCCGCCGCTCCAGGAATTTCTTCTGCTCCAAAGCGTCATCGTACTGGGTCGTATTCAAAACAGTTGTATCAGCCATTTTCATTCTCCCCGTCATACAGATGACATGCTACAAAGTGGGTAGGACTTACCTGCACCATACCGGGGTACTCACCGGAGCATTTGGCGGTGCACTTTGCGCATCTTTCCTTAAAATAGCAGTGCTGGGGCATATTCACCGGGTTGGGAACATTGCCGGGAATGTTGTACAGCTCAGTGCTGTCGTCCAGAGTCATAGTGGGCTTGGACTTTTGCAGACCGATGGTGTAGGGGTGCTTGGGATCCTGGAAGATCTCCAGTACGGTTCCCTTCTCGATCACCTTACCGGCATACATAACCACAACGAAATCCGCCATTTCTGCAATGACACCCAGATCGTGGGTGATAAGCAGAATAGAGCCGTCGATCTTGGTCTTGATATCCTGCAGCAGATCCAAGATCTGCGCCTGGATGGTAACATCCAATGCGGTGGTAGGCTCGTCGGCAATGATCAGCCGGGGCTCTGCAGCCAGGGCCATGGCGATCATCACTCTCTGGCGCATACCGCCGGACAGCTCGTGGGGAAATCTACTATAGACATTTTCCGGGATGATGCCCACAAGGCGGAGCATTTCCTCGGATTTCTCCTTGGCTGTTGCCTTGGTAGCACCGGGCTGGTGCAAAAGCGTAACCTCGTCCAATTGCTGTCCAATGGTAAAGACCGGGTTCAGGGAGGTCATAGGTTCCTGGAAGATCATTGCCACCTGCTTGCCCCGGATCCGGTGGATCTCGTGGATAGGCATTTTGGCAATATCATAGACCTTTTCTTCCATAATATATTCGCCATTTGCGTCGGCAACGGGATTGCCCTTGCTGTCGCGCTGATAGTCATAAGCCTTAAAGCGCATAGAGCCTTCCACGATCTGACCGGCAGGACCCTGGATCAGACGCATTACCGACATACTGGTAACGGATTTGCCGCAGCCGGATTCGCCCACGACGCCCACGACCTTATTCTTGGGCACATCATAGGAAACGCCGTTGACTGCCTTGACCACACCCTGCTCCGTATAGAAATAGGTGTGCAGTCCTTCGATTTCCAGGATATTGGAATCATCCTTCATTTCGGACAAAAATTCCGATTCGGGAGCTTTCCGGTTCTTGTATGCTTCCAGCCGCTTGATATCCTTGGCATTTGCCTTGGCAATCGCCCGGATCTCCCGGTTGGTTAAATAACCTTTTTTCTTTGTATCACTCATAGCTTATCTCCTTCCCTTGGGATCGAGGGCATCCCGCAGGCCGTCGCCCACGAAGTTGAAGCCCAAAACAGCAATGACGATACAAACACCGGCAGGCACCCAAACATACAGATGGTTCTGCAGGATATCGCTGTTGGTGGTGATGATCTGGATCATAGAGCCCCAGGCGGTATAAGGCGCCTTGATGCCCATATTCAAATAGGACAAGGTTGCCTCGTACAGGATCATACTGCCCAGGCTCAAGCTCATCTGCACAATCAGCTGGGGCATAACATTGGGAACCAGGTGCTTAAAAACCTTACGGAAGGTGGAATAGCCCATAGCCTCGGCTGCCACCATAAATTCCTGCTCACGCAGGCTCAGGATCTGACCTCTGACCAAACGGGCAGTACCCGGCCAGGAGATCAATGTCAAAAAGCCCATCAGCAGGTAGATACGCCAGCTTTCTTCCATCATTCCCAACTCTACCCAGCCGTCCATAGCGGTGCTGAGGATCAGCAGAATAGGAACGCCGGGCAGGCAGATCAGCACATCGCACACACGCATTACCACATTGTCGATCCAGCCGCCGAAGAAGCCGGCCAGACCGCCGATAATCACGCCGAAGATGGTCAGAAGGAAAACCGTCATAAAGCTGACCAGCAAGGATGTTCTGCCGCCGTACATCAGACGGGCCAGCACATCGTAGCCCTGGTCATCGGTGCCCAGGGGATGCTCAGCATTGGGAGATGCCAGGAAATTATCCACCAGAACGGTTTCCGTTGTCTGGTGCATGGTATAAGTAACGCCGTCAACCGTGTATTCGGTAGTAGATACGGCGTATTTTGTCTTGCCGCTCTTATCCAGCTCTGTTTCGCCCCAGCGGGTATAGACCACAGGGCCCAAGAAAGAGAACAGGAACAAGCCGATAATCATAATCAGTCCCAAAATACTCAGCTTGGAGCGGAAGAACCGCCGCACCAGCATCTGGGTGGGGGACATCATACGCACATTTTTATCTAAGGGAGTTTCTTCTGCAGCAGGCTGTGCCTGCACTTCCAGTTTTTCTTCCATGTCGGCACCTCCTCACTCCAGCTTAACCCGGGGGTCAACAATGCCGTACATCAAGTCTGCCATCAAGATGCCCAGAACGCTCAAAAGAGCCAGGAACATATTGTAGCCCATGATGAAGGGAATATCGCCGCGGGTCATAGCATCCAGCGCAACGTTACCGATACCGGGCAGGTTAAACACCTGCTCGGTGATGATCGCACCGGAGAACAGGCTGGGCAGCAGGCCCGCCATAGAGGTTACCAGGGGGATCATAGTATTGCGGAATGCGTGCTTGTTGATGACCACCTTTTCCTTCAGACCCTTGGCACGGGCTGTGCGGATATAGTCGGAGTTCATAACCTCCAGCATATTGGTTCGGGTCATACGCATCCGGGCGCCAATGCTGAGGATAACCACAGTCAGCACCGGGATAAACAGGTGGTGGGCATAGTCTAAGATTTGGGCAAAGAAGCCGGAATCTTTGGTGGCATCTACAAGGCCTGAGGATGGGAACCATCCCAGCTCCAGAGCCAGCCAGTTTTTCAGAATATTGCCAAAGAAGAACGATGGCAGAGAAATGCCGATCATAACCAAAATCGTTACGATATAATCCCGCAGGCTGTACTGGTGGGTAGCCGCCGTAATGCCCAGAGGAATGGCGATCATAAATTCAAATATGGTTGCGATCAAGGCAACAGCAAAGGATGTGCCCATATGGTGATAGATCTTGGATGCAACCGGTTCCATATCAATAAAGCTCTCGCCCAAATCAAAGCGAGCCAGGTCACCCAACCAACTCAGGTAACCCATAAAAATCTCCTTGGGACCGGCATCTGCGCTCAAGCCATAGGCTTGATACATAGCTTCTACCGTACTCTGATCCACAGTAGAACCGGAGGTCTGCATTGCGACTACCTTGTTTTTGACATAGTCAACGGGCATAAGCCGTGTCAGGAAATAGATAATCAGCGACACACCGATCAGCACCAGAATGGCATATCCAATTCTTTTAAGAATGTATTTCAGCATATATGCCGCTCCTTTTGTTTTTTTCGGGTTTCTAAAGCTCTTGTAGGGGAGGCATTTCGCCTCCCCCATATGAGGGGCGGGAAACCTGCCCCCTACATTCTAATTACTCGGCGAACTTCAGTTCCCAAATGCGGTCCAGGGGAGAAGAATAGGGATTGATGGTTTCGGGCAGGCTATCGGAATCGATGACCTTTGCATTGTAGGCGTACAGAACATCACGCTGGTAGACAGGCAGTTCCACAGCCAGGTCCAGAATATAGCCCATAGTTTCCTCGTACAGCTCGGTACGAACAGCCTGATCTTCGGTTTCACGAGCCTTATCGATCAATTCACTCAGTTCGTCCAGAATGTCCAGCTCTTCTGCGCTGCCGCTGGTCTTGAGGTAGTTATAGCCCCAAGCCAGAGTGCTGGTTGCAGAAGAATCCTTGTGGTAGACCTGGTACATATCGGGGTCCAGAGCAGAGGACCATGCAGCAGCCCAAACTTCCAGAGAGCCGGTGCTGATCTTGGTCAGAGCCTGGCTGTCACATACAACGGTGACTTCCCAGCCCAGAGAGTTCAGCAGCGCAGCAGCGTCACGGAATACCTTATAGGTGGGGTGATCCTGCAGAGTAGAACCGGCGATGGTGAACTTGACCTTCAGATCGCTCTCACCGCCGCTGTAGCCAGCCAGCTGCATATTCTTCAGAATGTTTTCACGGGCAGATTCCTCGCTCCAGGTCTTGTTCATCTGGGGATAATCGTGACCGTTGTCGGTGCTCAACTCGCCGCTGTCAGTCTTGGGGTATGCCCAGCTTACAGTGGACATATTCCAGAAGATACGCTCAGCGGTATTGGCACGGTAGTAGTCCAGAGCCAGGCTGGTGTTCATAGCGCACATAATGGCACGACGCAGGTACAGGTTGTTGATCTTAGCGGCGTTGACGCCGATATAACCGTAACCCAGCTGGTCGGTGGAGAGCATTTCAAAGCCCTTGGAGCCCATCTTTTCCAGCTTCTCATAGTTTTCGGTGGTCAGAGCAGGGGTGATGTAGTGAACAGCACCGCTTTCCAGAGCGCCGATGGCGTTGTTGGAAGAAACAACCTGGTAGCGGATCTTGTCGATATTGGCATTGTGGATGCCTTCGCCAACGGTTTCAAAATTGGTGTTGGCCTTGAAGTAAACAACGTTGTCCTTGTAGAACTCGTTTTCAGCAGGGGCATCGCTGCCGGATCTGTCGGTCACCTTGTATGCGCCGGCGCCCATGGGCAGGCGGACATTTCTGGTGGACTGGATGGTTCCGGACATAAATTCATAGCTGGCGTACTCTACGCCGAACTTATTATTGGCAATGTCCACGCCTACGGAGCTGCCCTCACCGTAGTAGTGCTGAGGAGCAACGGAGATTGCAAAGTTCCAGATTGCCTTGGGGTCAACGCCGTCGATGGTGATCTGCAGCACATCGTACTCAGCAGGATTGGTGACGGTGCCATCGGCATTGTGGGAGGATGCTACGGTGTAGCTGTTGCCGTTTACAGTGATGGCAGAGCCAGCCTTATCGGTATGACCCAGGGATACAATACCGGAAATATTGGGAACCATCAGATCGCCGTTGGAACCAACCTTCTCGTGGAGGATAACTTCCTTAGCCTTAGCAGCGTACTCAGTCTTCAGTTCGTTACCGGTTGCCCAGTAGTAGAGGATGATTTCCAGCTCGCCGGAGATCTTGTCTTCGTAGACATAGTTCACTGCGCTGTCCATATCCTTGACAACATCGGCGTTGTAGCCGGGAGTCAGGCTCTTGATCTTGGTGCGGTCAATCTTGCCGTCAGCGCCTTCTTCATACTCTACCTGCACATAGCCTTCGTAGAACATAAAGCAGAATACTTCGTTTTTAAATTCCTCGTGGGTATCATAGGGAGCATCGTGGAAGGATTCCTGTGCAGCAGCATAGTCGGTGTACAGCTCTTCCTTGAAGCGCTTGATGGTTTCTTCGTAGTCAGACAGCAGGTTTGCGCTGGTAACTTCATCAGAGTTGTTGGAGATGGCAGCCTTGTAGCCGGAGCTGACATTCTGGGTGTTGATAGCAGCTACCATTTCGTCGTGGGTGACGGTGGAGAATGCGGAATTCTTTCTGAGGTTGATGAACAGGTTCACCAGCTCGTCGATTCTTGCCTGGGCTCTGGTATCAGCCAGGGCATTGATCTGCTCGTCAGCGCTGTCAGAACCTGCGCCAACGGTCTGGTTGCGGTACTCGCTCAGACCCAGAATATCGGTGGAATACAGGGTGTTGGAGCCGGTGTAAACCGGGTCTAAGTACACATAGTAGTTAAACAGCACGTCCTCCATAGTCAGAGGGTGGCCGTCGGCAAACTTGATGCCGTTTTTCAGAACGAAGGTGTAGGTAACAGTGCCGTCAGAATTTTGCACGATATCGTAGTCCTTGGTGACTACGGCTTCGTTTTCACCGTAAGCAACGGTTACTTCACCGTTGGCGTCCAATGTGGAGCCCAGCATACCGATCTGGGTCATACCCACGATGGTGCCGTCGTTGGCAGAGGTGTAGAAGAAGGGATTGAACAAGCCGTCCAGCAGGTCGGTCATAATGACAAATGCATCATTCTTTCCGCCGCAGCCTGCCAAAGAGGATGCCATGCCTACGCACAAAGCCATGCACAGGACAATTGCGAGAATTCTCTTTTTCATATTGATACTCCTTTTATTTTACTCCGTAACAAATTCCAGGGTTACCACGGAATCGGTTACAGTAATATTGACTTTTTCAGGGTTATCGCCGGTGGCGCCGCAGGTGATGCCGGCAGGATCCACAGGCGCAGTGCCTGTTCCGCAGACAAGGCCGATCACATAATCGTCAAAGGCGAAATAGCAGCGGGAATGGATCAGCAGCTGGCTGTTGGAGATCACCACGGATTCCACCTTTGCATCACCGGAAACTGTTCCTGCCAGCACGCCGAAGGATGCACCGGCAACACGGGCGCCGCCCTTAACGGTCAGAACCACATTGTCGAAGGTCAGATCCCGGATCACTGCGCCCTCTGCAACAGAGCCGAACAGACCGGTCTGCAGCCGGGAGTTATCCGTCTGGGTCAGGCTTATGTTGGAAAGAGTGTGGCCGTTGCCGTTAATTTTGCCGGTGAAATTGCCGTGCATCAAAGCAGTGGGCCAGTTCACATCGGTAAAGTCCAGATCTGCCATAATTTCATAGCAGCCCTGGGGATTGAAATTCTTGGCAAACTGCTCAGCGGAAGTGATCCTGTACCACTCCCCTTCCTGCCAGGATGTATACAGCTTCAAAGTGCCGCCAGTTACGGTAGCGCTGGCGCTGTCGAGCACCGCAGGATGGGTGATGGTCTGGGTATCCACCATTTGCAAGCCCTCTTTGTCATAGCTGATGGACTGGAGGGTGTAGCCGCTGCGCTTGGGAACTTTGTACATATCCAACTCACCGGTTTCCTCGTTCCAGGCAGGAACCTGGATCTCCATACCGCTGGCAGGACCGAATTTATAAGTGCCGATCAGACTGTCGTCTGCCCGGTCGTAATATTCTACGGTAAACTCCGGTGCCCAGCCTGCATACAGGGTCAGAACCGGCTGGTCGGAGGTGTATGCGCCCTTGGGGTCAACCTGCACCCGGTCGGATGCAAAATCCCAGGGTTCGGCATATGTATACGTGCCGTCTGCGTTTTCTGTGCGCTGGGCGTACCAGCCAACCAGAAAATAACCGTCCTTTGCCGCAGTGCAAGCATCCTTACGGGTCTTGTCGCTGGGCTCTAACAGGGGGATTTCCACCTTTCCTTCACCATTGGCCGGAATCTCGGCAATGTTGTAAGAATCGGTGATCACCCGGGTATCGGTGGTGGTAAAGGAACCGCCGTTTGCATCAAAGCGGATGCTGACGGTGTAATTCTCGCTGTCGTTGACCGCGTAGGGGTTCTCCTCTCCGCAGCCGGCGAAGAGCAGGACCGGGATCAAAAGCAGCAGGCACAAAGGCAGTCGCTTTTTCCATTGATTCATTTTGTGCATCTTCCTTCCGGTGGGCAAAGCCCGAAGGCTTTGCCCATCATAAATCATTGCAATGAAAGTACCATCGTCAGAACCCTTGTCTCCCTCGTTTTGAGGGAGGTGGCCAGGGCTGGTGCTTTCCTTTAGGCTTCGGTTTCCTCGGATTCTTCGGATTCGGCAGGTTCTTCTTCGATTTCTTCGATTTCCTCTGCCGTTTCTTCGGTGGTTTCTTCTTCCTCGGCAGGTTCTTCCATAACCCCTTCGGACAGAATTTTCTTTTTCTTGCTAAGCTGCTGAATCACCACAACCACGGCCACAACCGCAATTGCACCCAGGCAGATCAGGGTTACGATAAACACGCCGTTGGTTTTCTTCTGCTGATTCAGTTCCTCATTGGAATTTTCAGAACCGCTGCCCTCCTGCTCCGGTGCCAGCGCAATGATACGCTGCTCGGCGGAGATCAGATCGGCGTAGTTCACAACCAGAGATTGCTGCTCCAATGTGCCGATCTGGCTGTAGAGGCTGCGGGCATACTCAACCAGATGCTTCTGCTCATAAGAAACACGCTCGGGAATTGCCCGGATTGCGGCGATGGTGTTGAGGGTATGCTTGGAGGGAGCCTGCGCACCGTCGATGACCACATCAAAGTACTGATTCAGAATAAAGGAATCATACTGCACGCCGTTAACAGGCTTGACCATCAGGATCTTATTATCCACATAGCCAACATAATCTTTGAAGTTTGCACCGTAGTACACATCAAAGTACATACCGTCGGTGGCGTTCCACATAAAGTAGGGCAGCAGACCCATACCGGTAATCAGAACTTCTTCGCCGTCATAGTCGGTATAAGTGCCGAAATCGCCGGTGCCGGGGATATGCTCCATAACCTCGTAGTAACGGGGGTCAAATTCCTCTTCCATAATGGGAGATTCGTGAGAGCCGAAGACCACGATCTGCAACTCATCGCAGCCGTAGAAGGCTTTATGACCGATGGCGTAGACCGTAGAGGGCATCGTCACCATCTGCACATCGCTGCCGGCAAAGGCCATAGCGGTGATCCGGGCTGTGCCCTCTGCCACCTGCACATCAGCAGGATTGACGGATGCATAGGTAACAAGCTGCAGACCCTTTTCTGATGCGCAGTACAAAGAGCCGTCGATGATCTTAACAGTATTAGAAATATCGTAGGTATAGATTCTGTTTTCGGTAACTGTGCCGTTGAAATCAGCGGTTTCTACCTGGCAGAAGGGCTCGATCACGTTCATAGCAAAGGGGTTATCTCCCAATTCTTTGAGGGAAGTACCCAAAGTGACCTTCATTTGACCCATTTCTTCTTTCATAAAGGCGTGCTTGCCAATGGTTTCTGCGCCGGTCAAATCCACTTCTGTCAGCGCACCGTAAGCAAAGGCGTAATCGCCGATATTCTTGGCAGCAGCCAGATTCTGAACATCGGACAGGATCTGGCAGTAGGCAAATGCGCCCTCTTCCATATCGGTGCCTTCGGGGTTCAAAACAATGCTGCTCAGTACTGCGCCGTTTACGAATGCATACTTATCCAGCTTGGTAGCAGCAGACAGATCTGCACTTTCCAGCTTGCCTGTTTCCATAAAGGCATACTGACCAATGGTCTGCACCTTGCTCAGATCGATGGAAGCCAGGCTTTCGCAGCTTGCGAAGGCATACTGGGGAATATTGGTGATATTCTCATTGAGGATGACTTCTTCCAAAGAAGCGCACATTGCAAAGGCATACTCCCCAATGGAAGCGGCAGAGCTCAGATCTGCAAACTTCAGCGCAGTGGCGTGGTTGGTAGTCAGGTACTCACCCTCGGTGGAAACAGCGGCGTAAGTCATATTCTCATCGGTGCAGATGTAGTATTCATCGCCGGAGAAGGCATACTCTCCAATCTCCACAGCCTTGCTCAGGTCAATGTCCGCCAGGGATGTACAGCTGTAGAATGCCTGCTTGCCGATCTTTGCGTTCTCGCCCAAGGTCACGCGCTCCAAAGATGCGTGGTAAGCAAAGGCATTTTCGCCGATGACCGCATTGTTGCCGATGGTCAGCTCCTGCAGAGCAGAGCCGAACACATAGTAGTAGTATCTGGTTCCGTTTTCTTCGTAGTAGGGCGCCTCGAAGGATTCATCCTTATCCATATTGAAGGCGTAGCTTCCCAAAGTGACATCGTTGCCGATGACCACGCTCTGAAGCTCTGCACACTGGGCAAAAACACCCTCATTGACGGTAATTCCGTCTGCAATGGTCACAGAAGTCAGGTCTGTCTTGGCAAAGGCGTACTTGCCGATGGCTACATTTTCTGCCATTTGAGGCAGCTGGGTAACAGCGGTTTCGAAGAAGGCGTATTCGCCAATATCCGTCAGCACACCCAGGGTCACAGAGGCGATATTTTCGGAAGAACCGAAGGCATAATTGCCCAGCTTTGTGACATTGGGCAGGTTTACCGCGGTGATTTTGGTATTGTGGGAGAATGCACCGCCGGCTACGGAAGTAACGGCTGCATTGTCGGAATATTCTCCGGTCAGTGTGGGAGCAACGGCAACCAGCTGTGCGCCATCAGCGGACAAAACGTGGTTAGCAGTTTGGACCTTATAGGTCTTGCTGCCCTCTGCAACCTCGAAGGTTGCCACTGCGGTATCCCGGAAGGCAAACTCGCCGATCTCGTTGACATCCGGGCCGATGGTTACCTTTTCCAGCTTCTTGCTCTCGTAGAACATACCCTCGGGCAGAACGGATGCATTGACATAGAAGGAAGTCAGTGCCTCACAGCCGGTGAAGGCATAGGGGCCGTACTTGACCTTCTTTGCAGTGATGGTCACATCAGAAAGGCTCTTACAGCCGGCAAAGGCATATTCGCCGATGGACAGCAGGGTTTCGGTGGTGGTGATACCCTTCAGGTCCTGGTTGCCTGCAAAGGCATAGTTGGAAATGACGCAGATGGCACTCAAATCCAGTGTTCCCTGTAAGTCACAGCCTTCAAATGCGCTCTGGCTGATGATCTTCAGATTGTTTTCTCCGCTGAAGGTCACCTTTTGCAAAGCGCTGCAGCCGTAGAATGCGCCGTATTCAATGGCTTCCAGGGTAGACGGCAGCACGATCTCTTCCAAACCGGTCAGGTTTGCAAAGGCATATGCGCCGATCTTCTCAATACCCTCGGGCAGGACAACCTTGGTGATGGTGGATTCGCCGATGAACCACTGCTTGCTGGTTTCTGCATCGTCAAATTCCAATTCTTCCGGGGTCTTGAGGACGTAGTTAAAGTTGGCAAATGCGAAGTTGCCGATTTCCGTCAGAGTCAGATCCTCCGGTACGGCAACCAGTCCGCCATTACCATAGTAGTGGGTCAGACTTGCGCCGGTGGTGATGAAGGGATCTTTTACCTCCACAGATACGGACTGGGAGTAGAAGGTGCTCTTGCCGTCCATCATAACCTTAATAGTCACGGAGGCAAAGCCCTCTGCTACGGCAGTCACATTTCCGTTTTGGTCGATCTTGACGATATTTTCGTTGGAGGTTTCAAATTCTACCGTGGTATCTCTGGGGAAATAAGGATCCAGGTCATAGGTCAGCAGAACGGTTTCAGAGGGGTACAAAGACAAATTGTAGTTGCCCTCAAAGAAACGCTTGTCACCGGTATCGCCGATATCCTTTTCCTCATTGTCGATGACATAGTAGGCTTTTTGTGTGGTATAGCCTGCCAGCCGGAAGATATCTGCCACCGGCTTATCAAAGCGGCGGTAGCCCTCATCCCCTTCTTCCAGAACCGTTACCTTAAAGGTGGTGCTGATGGAATTGGTGGGGTCGCTGACTTTGATGATGGCGTTGCCGCTGGATACTGCCACCAGCTTATTATTGACAATGCGGACAACGCTGGTCTTGGAGGAGGTGAAGTTCAGCAGCTCCGCCCATTCGGTAGCAGGTGCAACCAGCGGATCTAAGGTATAAGTCTCGTTGGGACTCAGAACGATGCCCTCTTCGGCAATGGACTCAAAGTAGAAATCGGTGAAGTCTACCGGAAGTCCGATCTCGTAAGTGGCATAGTTCATAGCGTAGTCGTAACAAGTCAGAGCGAAGGTGTTTTTATTCCGGGAACCTTCCTTGATCTCATAGATATAGTCGGTCAGCTCCAGCTTTACGGTGGTGGTGCTGTTTTTCTGAGAGTAAATAGGAGTCAGATACTGCTCAAAGCCGAACATTTCCGGAACCATATTTCCCTCTTCATCCGGACCGCTGCCCACATAGCCAAGCTGGGCAGCCATAGCGTAATGGTTATCATACACATCCACATGGGCATACAGCCGGTTCTTCTTCTGCGCCTTATCGTACTCGTACTCATAGCGCACATTGGTGATGGTGGGAGCCTGGAAGTCCACCGTCAGGGGGAAGGTAAATGTATTCTTTTCGTTGGTTTCCAGACCGCCGTTGCCGTAGTCCAGATAGCCCTTCAGGGTTACGGTATACTGGGAGTTGTTTGCCAGGTTGTAGTCCATAGTGTCGAACTCGATCTCCACATTGGCCGGGTAGATAGAGCCGCCGTCACCGTAGGACTTGCGTACATCGTCGTCAACGGTTTCGAAGATCACTTCGCCCGTGGTATCGTCGGTGATGACCACTTCAACTTTCTTGGCATTACGCAGAAGACCTGCGAAAACATACCGCAAGGAGTGAATCGTTGCCTCCTGGTTGGACAGCGCCACATAGTCACGGTTTGCGGAAATGGTGATATCCTTGGGGTCTTGCAGGAAATAGTAGGAACCTAAGTAGTTGATATAATCGTCGGTCAAGCCGCCGATGGGACGGGTGGAGTAGGCATCGGCCAGCAGCTTATCTTCCTTGGCGATGGAATCGTCCAGCTCGTCGGCGTTGGTTTCAAAGTAATCCAGGTCGAACAAAGGAGCTTGCGTCCAGTCGCCGTAGAAGGCCAGATAGGGCACATTCAGATCCACATCGGTACCGGACTGTGCCTTCAGGGTAATGAAGCCTTCCACATACATACCGTTTTTGAAGGAAGTATTCAAATATTCCTTATTGGCATCGGTCAGCTTGATAGTCACGGTGACCTTGGCGGTTTCCCCTTCCTTGACGGAGACGGTGTTTTTGCTCAGCTTGCCGCCCTCGACAGAATCGATGGTAATCTGAGCACCTTCTAAAATCACAGCCTCTTCTGTGACGGTAGTCAGACCGGCGCTGGTCTTGGTATCGCTGACGCCTTCGGTCATCACATATGCGCCCAGATCGTACTTGACGGTCTTTTTGCCGAAGTTGCGGATATCGAAGGTCATAGTATAGACGCCGGTTCTGGCAGGATCGTCACCCAGCTCCAGCTTGGGCTTATCCATTTCGTTTCCATTGCGGTCATAGGCAACCAGAACGGCGGGAGTTTTGATGGAGTTCATCAGATTAGCAAGACCTGCACCCTGCTTTCTGACGAAATAAGGCTGTCCGTTTGTGCCGAAGGCGATATCGGCAGTGGACATCAGCAGGCCATAGACCATATCGTTGACAGCGCAGCTGTCATTTGCAATATCAGGGAAATTCTCCACCACATACTGACGCAGCAGAATTGCCACACCTGCCAAATTGGGGCAAGCCATAGATGTACCGGAGAGACGGTCATAACCGCCACCGGTCACAGATGAGAGAATGTTGCCGCCGTGGGCAGTGATTTCGGGCTTGATGCCCAGTTCCGGGGTGGGACCCCAGGAAGAAAATTCAGAGATGAACGGACCGGAGGTTTGGCTCTTTTTGATTTTCAGCTTGCCGCCGCCGGCTTCTGCCATCATCTCGCCGTCATCCTGGGTGATAGAGCAGACAGCCAGCTTGGCCTTGCCCACATTCATCTTGATCTCACCGGAAACGTTGTTATACACAATGATACCGGCAGCACCCTGTGCCTCGGCGATCATAGCTTTTTCCTCGAAGGTGTTGTCACCGCGGCGAACCAGCGCGATCTTGCCGGTGACATTCATACCCGTATAGTCGGCTGCACGGCCAACGCCGGGAATGACCACATATTCATAAGTCTTGGAATCTTCTTCACCCAGCAGAGTTTCGAAGAAATCGTTTTCCTTGGAAGCACCGTTGGTGGATTCGTCGAAGTAGATGATGGTATCGTTAAACTCGATGTAGGGCGTTTCCTCACCGTTGATGGAGGCAACGGACATCGTTCCTGCGTATGTACCGGGAGAACCTACCGTACCGGTATCGGGGTTGGAGGTCAGACCCAGGTTGCCGTTCTTTTCAGAACCGTATGCAGAGCTATAGCTGTTGGAGGCAGCCACCACCAGAGTAATACCGGCATCCCGGATCTTCTGGTAGACACCGCTGGTCATTTCTTCCTCGCCTTCCGTGCCGAAGCCGCAGGCAGTACCCAGGGACATATTGATTACATCCACACCCAAAATCACGCAGTCTTCCAAAGCATTCAAAATCCAGGAAGCACGGGCGGTATCCATAACATCGGAGAAAACCTTCATGGAAACCAGCTGTGCATTGGGGGCAACACCGGTGATGGTATCGTCCTTACCCACAATGACACCGGAAACGTGGGTGCCGTGGTTGTTGTGGGTAGAGAAAACATCGGGGTCGTTATCGGCATAGTCGTAGCCGAAGGGAACCTTTTCATTGACATATACATCGTCAACGCTGAGGTCACCTGCCAGCTCTTTGGCCTTGGTTTTGTTCAGAACAGCCGCTACCTGATCCTTGGTCAGACCCAGGTTGGTGGAGGTGAAGTTATCTGTGCTGAAAGCGGTGTGCTTGGAATCCAGACCGGTATCCAGAACCGCAACCACCATTCCGCTGCCGTCATAGCCCGATTCTCCGCTTTTGAAAATACCGGTTTCATAAACATTAACGGTATTTTCCACCAGCTTTGCTTCCGCAGAGCGGTAAACCTCGCCAACCACGATCTTGCTGCCATCGCTGACGGACTGGCAGACCGCTCTGTAGTCCCGGGCGGTGATCACCAGCTCATAACCGGTAAGCAGTGTATCGTACAGCTCACCGACGGTGTAGGCAATGCCCTGCTCGTCCAGCTTGCTGAGCATTACATCCCGGTCAGCGGTGATGGCTGCACGCAAATCGGCGGCATCCTGGCTGGACAGAGCATAATCGGTAAAGCTCATAGCCTTATCGGTGCCTTCATAGGCATCCATCAGGTTGATTTGATCCAGCGTAATGATGACGGAGATTTCTTCATCGTCCCGGATGGAATCAGCCAGCTGGTACATAACGGAGTTATCCAGATAACTCTCGTAATCCACCTTCAGACCGTCTACCCGGTTGATGGCAAAATCCTCGCCTGCTGCCGCCGATACCTCCGGCATCGGCACATACCCGCTGACCATCACTGCCGCCAAAAGCAGCACAGTCAGCCTGCGCAGGATCGAAAAGTTCATTTTCTTTTTCATCGAATTATTCGCCTTTCTTGTTAAGAATTTAAACGCTATTTGGGGATTATACATAGTCCAGTCTATTCTACTGCATTTGGGCGAAAAAAGCAAGATTTTTATGGGCAAAAATTGTGAATTTCTTTTTAATATAGTATATAGGGAGGAATTGGGCTGACTGCCGGCAGTTTTGGATTTACTTTTTCGGCAGCTTATGCTATAGTAAAAGGTGAAATTTTGACTTAGGAGGCGTATATATGACAAAAAAAAGCGTCCGCCTGTTCTACAGAATCATTTTGAGTATTATGATTTGTGTTTGCGGTATTCTTCTGATTGTGACCTGTGTGGATCTTTATGACTTTCAGGCTGGATCCTTTTCCCGGGAATCGGTGGCAGCCGCTTTATATGACATCCGATATTCTATGTTTGGATGTCTTGCTATGGTGATTGCCGGATTTCTGATCGATGGTTTTACCCGTCCGGAGGAAAAACAGAAACCGGAAAAGCAGTACGAAACCATTTTGAAAAATCTTCGCAAAAAGCTGGATACGACCAAATGCGAGCCAAAGCTGGCAAAAGCAATCCGAAAAAAGAGCATCTGGAGAATGGTGTTTCAGATATTGACGCTCATCGTTCTCGTTTTTTGCAGTTTTCTTTTCCTGCTCTACTGTTCGCTTGAAAAACACTTCCCGGCAGATGCCAATGTTGCCGTTTTGCAGGCAATGCCGATGTTTTTCACCTGCCTTGGTATTCCCTTCTGCTGCGCTATTTTCACGGTCTATCATAGACGGTTCAGCATTCGCAAGGAGATCGAGCTTGTCAAGCAGGCTCTGGAAAATGGCGCAAAGGGCGAACTCCAGGCACCCGAAAAAGTGAAAAAGCAGACCGGCGTGATCATTGCCCGGTACGGCATTTTAGCCGTTGCTTTGGCGGTTCTGATCGCAGGCTTCTGCTTCGGCGGCACTGCCGATGTACTGGCAAAGGCCGCCGCCATCTGCACAGAATGCGTAGGATTGGGGTGATGGCTATGAAGAAGTTTTTACAAAAATGGATGCCCTCTAAGCGCAAGATCATGCAGCTATACTTTGCTGTTTTATTCAATGCCAACCTGAAGGGCTTCGTAACCGGCAGTATTTTTAAAGGTCAAAGTAAAATCATCTGCGCCCCCGGCATCAACTGCTATTCCTGCCCCGGTGCAGTAGGCGCCTGTCCTCTGGGCTCGTTACAGGGCGCATTCAGCGCAAAAAACCGCAGCACACTTTTCTATGTTGCCGGTATTTTACTGCTATACAGCATTCTCTTCGGCAGAATGATCTGCGGCTGGCTGTGTCCTTTCGGGCTGATTCAGGAGCTTGTTTATAAGATCAAAACTCCGAAAGTCAGAAAAAGTCCCATTACCCGGATTCTTTCTTATTTCAAATACGCCATTTTAGTTTTCTTCGTTTTTATTGTCCCCATTACTTACGGCTTGCGCAATGTTCCCCTGCCTGCCTTCTGCAAATACATCTGCCCGGCAGGCACCATTGAGGGCGGACTTTTGCTTCTTTCCCATAAAGCAAATGAAGGCTTGCTGTCCATTTTAGGACCGCTGTTTACCTGGAAATTTTTGCTGATGGTGAGCATCGTGGTTGGCTGCGTGTTCATCTTCCGGCTGTTTTGCCGGTTTATCTGTCCCCTTGGTGCGCTGTACGGACTGTTTAACAAGCTCTCCGTTTTCGGCATTAAAGTGGATAATTCCAAATGCACCCACTGCGGACTTTGCCAGGCAAAATGCAAGGTGGATATTCTGAGTCCCGGCGACCAGGAATGCATCAGCTGCGGCGAATGCGTAGGCGTTTGCCCCACCAAGGCAATCTCCTGGAAAGGACCGAAAATCTTCCTTGCTCCCAACGAAACCGATGCTCCCAAGCAGAAAACCGCAAAGAAAGTTACCCGGAGCATCTCTTTGGTACTGCTGGCAGCGATGCTTATCGGTATGATCGGCTACAGCTGGTTTGCCAGCGGTGATGCCCTTCCCCCGGAGGGCAATCAGGTAGGCGATCTGTGCTACAGCTACGAATTGGAGCTGATCGACGAAAACGGTCCTACAGGTCAGACGCTGAATCCCAGTCAAAACGGCAAAATCACCGTCATTAACTTCTGGGGAACCTGGTGCGGTCCTTGCGTGAAGGAGCTGCCGTATTTCCAGCAGATTGCTGAAGAATATGCCGATTCTGTTACCGTCGTCGCCATTCACTCTGCCGGACTTTCCTCTACGGCTCCTGCCTATATTGGGGAAAATTACCCCGATTCCAAGCTTCTCTTCTCCTGGGAACAGGGAGAAAATGAGACCGATATGGACGGCGAATACTACCTCAAATTAGGCGGCTTGAGCGCCTATCCCTACACAGTAATTTTGGACGAAACCGGCGTGATCCGCTATATTTTCTTCAGTTCTGTCCACTACGAAGATCTGAAAAACGCAGTTGACGAACTGCTGAATTGATTCAAAAACGGGTGCCCGAAAAGGCACCCGTTTTCACTGGCATAAATAATCAAATGCAAAATGCAGAATGCTAAATTGAGGTATTTTCTTCGAAAATGATTTTAAATAGTCACCTCTGGCGACACATTTATTCAGCATTTAGCATTTAGCATTCAGCATTAAATTTATGAGCGTTAGCGATATAAATTCTAATTTAGCAGAGTTTGGTCAACAAAAAATCTGCCGGGGAGCATTTGCTCTCCGGCAGATCTTTTATGCCATTATTTCAAAGATACGATGAAATCAACCGTTCCCACGGGGCTGACCATAGGATTGGTAGGATCGTAGGTATTGACCACCAGGTTGATGACTGCACCGGGACGGACACGGATAGAGTAGGTGTTCTGTCCCATATGGGTATAGCGGACAATGTTGCCATTGACAATGAAGATGGCATCCACATCCGTTTCGAAGGTGAAGGTTAGGGTTGCATTGGAGGTTGCCACAAACTTATAGTAGTGGTCCGTACCGCCAACCGCAGACTGCACCATGCTGTAGCTGCCTGCAGAGAGCATCTCAGGGTTATCCGCAGAGCCCACACTCTTGGTGCTGAACAAAATGGTGAAGTTTACCTGGTTTGCTGCGCCGTTATGCAGGACGAAGCTGAGGTTCTCCTCGCCGCCTTCGGGGAATTCCACCTTAACAGCGCCGTCAGAGCCGGTTTCATAGGTCTTGCCATCGAAGACAACATAGGCATTCTTTGCGCCTGTGATCCGCATCGTCAAGCCCTGGAATTTACCGGTAAACCGGCAGTCTTCGCCGGCAACCAGGCTGGCAGTTGTGTAGATGCCCGTATCGGCAATCTCCACAGGGCCGGTTTCAAAGCTTGCATGGAACACAACGGTGCCTTCGGGATTTTCGAACATATTGTCCTTATCGTAGGTATTGACTGCAATCTGGATCTGATCGCCCTTCTGCACTGCGATTTCCGTGCTGGAAACCAGAGGATCGCTGTCGCTCCACTGGGTATCGCCGTAGATGCCCTGGGTCAGATTGTTGACGCAGTATGTCCACTGGGCAGTTTCGTCGAAGGTCAATGTGAGCTTACCAGCCTTGGCGGTGGTAAAGGAATAGTAATAATCCATTGCGCCGGCCTGCTGGGTCAGGGTATTGGTACCGATGACCAGAGGTGCAGGATTTTCCATCCAGCCCAAGGGGTAGCTGAGGGTTACCTTGTAGGTGCCGTCTTCCTCACCGGGGTTGGTGATGGCAAATACGCCGGGATCTCGGCCCTGGCAGACGATGGAGAAGGTGATATTCTCACCGGAGTACTCTTGGCCATTATGGGCAACAACGGCATTGCTGGTCTTCAGAGAGAAGATGACGCCGTTCATATTATAACCGCCATAGTACAGCGTCTGACCGGCAGGAACCTTGGCTGTAAAGCCGGGATATTCCACAACAATGGGATTTTCTTCTGTGCCGTAGAAATCGGCAAAAATGCCCATCTGTGCTTCCAGGCTGTCGCCAACAATATTGGTTACAGCAGCATAGATCTGCACTTCGTCGCCGGGCAGCATAGCAATGCTGACAGCTTCCTCTGCGGAGGTGAGCTCTGCCGTTTCGCCGCTTGCCTTATTGGTCAGGCGGATCATAGGCTTGCCTCCCTCGGTTTCCGGAGCAGTCCAGATCTGGAGGGTCAGAATACCGGCACTGGGTGCGGTATAGTTGTAGTAATAGCCGCTCATTTCCGTAGAAACTGCAGTAATTTCCTCACCAAGGGTAAGCTTTTCGGGGTTGAGGATAGTGCCGAGGGGATTATCCACCTTCAGTACATAGACACTCTCGCTGTCGCCGGTGTTGCAGATCTCGATCTGCACAGTATTTTCTGCGCAGTTGATACCCATAACGCCGCTATCGTTGGGATAAATGGTTTCTTCGCCGTAGTACAGGCAGGCATTTTCCGCTGCTACGGAAACATACCGGTCAGCAACACCGCTTACGGTGAAATACACGCTCTTTCCGGCTTCTACCGTTACAGCCTCTGCCTCAAAAGGCACAAAGGATACGGTTTGCTTTACCATTTGGGCAACATAGCCGTAAAGCACTGTCTGGGCAGTGGGAAGATTGCCTTCTTCGTCAGCTTTGGCAAGCAGCTGAACGAGAATCTCGTCCTCGGCTTTGACCTGGGCGCACAGCTTGCCGCCGTTATCCCGGCTCAGCTGGACAGGCTCGCCTTCCACCAGCACATTGATTTCCACATTACCTTCTGCCCAAAGCTTGAGCATACCGGCTTTATCAGCCACCCAGAGGTAGAACAGGCCGTCAATATCCCCTTCTTCCAGGGAAACTTCCGTACCCTCTGCCAGATCGGCATCCAGGGGGTTGCTGCGGCTGCCCGCATCGCCCATTACGGCTACGGGGAAAATCTGATCTTCTGCGCTGAGGTTGGTAAAGGACAGGCTGACCACAGTATCTTCTGCTCCGGGCAGTGCCAGCTCTACCTTACCCTCCTGGGGCTCATAGACCGCTTCGCCCAAAGCAACGGATACTTCGCCGCTGCACTGCAAAAGAGTGCCTGCGGTGCGGAGGCGGTAGTGCACCGTTGCGCCAACAGGAATTTTCACGGTGGTAAATTCTCCTGCGCCGTTTTGGATATTTTCGTAATAGGGGTTATTTTCAGAACCTGCGGCAGGCACTTCAATGGGGGGCTCTGTAACATCGCTTTCCGGCTCTGTTGCGCCGGGGTCATAGCCGCCGCCAGTGCCGGTATTCATATTGCTGCCGCCGGAATCACCGGGGGCTTCCGTTTCCACCGGCTCTGTTGCCACGGGCTCGGTATCCACCGGTAAGGTTTCGGTGGGTTCCGGCTGGGTAGGATCCGGCTGGGTAGGTTCCGGCTGAGTCTGGCTTTCGGAAGGTTCCGTTGCCGGCTGCGACTGCTGACCGCAGGCAGTCAAAAATCCTGCAGTCAGAACCGTCAGCGCAAGCAGAAGAACCAGCGGCAGCCAGAATAATTTTTTATTCTTCATAATCGCCGTTTCTCCTTTCAGGAAGAAATTGGGAATGATTTTTAAGCAACTGCCTTTACAGTAATGGTAACCTCGTAGTTGCCTGTTCCGAAATAGAACTCGGTTTCCTCGCCCAGCTGCTCATAGCCGGCAGGATAGGAAGTAACGGAAGCTTTGTAGTTATCTTTTTCTTCCTGGTTTTCAAAAACAGCCAGACCCTCTGCATCGGTGAGCTTGGGCAGGCACAGATCGGAGCACAGCTGAACCATAGCACCGGCTACAGGGTTGCCGCCCTCATCCACAACCTTGATGGTATAGGTAACGCCGGTGGGCTGGGGGTCTGTGGGCTGGGGATCGGTTACTTCGGGTGCGTTTGTCTCGTTGTTATTCTGGGTTTCGCCGCAGGCGCACAGGCAAAATACCATTGCGCCCAGCAGCAATACTGCAATCAGTTTTTTCATAATTTATTCTCCTTTTATCCTACTGTACAAACGGCGAACATCCAGCCGCTTTCGGGGTTGAGTCCTTCCACGGCTTCCAACAGGAAGTTGGGATTGGATGCATCCCACCAGCCCATATAGGCGCCGCTGATCTGAACCATATGAATCAGATCGTCGTTGAGCGGATACAAACCGCTGTTTGGATCGGATGCCATAACATAGTCAGACATACACTGGGTGTAGTCCTCCATATACAGGGCAACACCGTCTTCATAAATTACACCGCGGACGGCTGTGCCCATAGAGCCGCTGCTCCACTGACCTGTAGCGCTGTCATAGTTAAGACCCAGCATCTGGTTGAAGGTCAGATAGGGGGCATTGTTGCTGATATTCATATACAGCTTCTTACCATTCAGATAGTAGAAGCCGTCGCTTCCTTTTTCTATGGCTACAGACTTGGTCATATCCACATAGGTTTGATTGCCGGTGATCTTTCCGGTCTGCTGGATCTGGCAAACAGGCTCATACACCACTTTTTCCAGCTCCGCAGGCGCATCGGCTACACGCACAATGGTCATAGTCGCCTCTGCCGGGCCGCCATTTCTCTGCAAGCCGATCACCAAGGTCGGCTGGTTGTCGCTATCAAATTCGCCGTCGCGGACAATGAGTTCAAAGTAACCTTCTTCACAATCGGTGGAATAGCTGGGGCCGCTGGGGAAGTTGATGCCGCCATAATAGCCCAAAACTGCGCCGGAGCTGACAGTGAATCGATAGATACCGGACTTGGCAGGTGCGAACACATACATATAGCAGCTGAACTCCTCGCTATAGTTTTTGATGTTCTTCAGATCCAGCCAGACGCTTCCTGTGGACACGTCATAGTAGTATCCCCACCAGGCAGAGCCTACATTATCGGTATTGATCTTCTCTGCAACTGTGATAACCGTGGAGGTTTTGCTTTCTGTTAAGGTAGCCTGGGCTGCATCGAATTTCAGCGATGCGCCGCTGGCACTTGTGAGGGTAACGGTATATGTACCGGCAGGCAGAACCGCTGTTGCTGTGCCCTCGGGGGCTACTGCCATAGTTACCGGTCTGCCGTTTTGATTGAAGGTGACAACGATATTTTTCAGTGCGTCGCCGTTGGCATCCACAGCAGTAACCGTATATTCAATGCCGGTCACTTCTCCGGAGCCCTCCTTCAGGGTGATGCCCAAAACATTGCTGTCCTTGGGGAAATCTACGGAAATTTCTTCTGCGTAATAGCCCTCAGGAGCACCGATCACCGCAGTATATCTGCCCTTTTCCAGGCTCAGAGTAACCACGCCGTCAGCATCGGTTGTGCCGAAATTGCTGCCGATGGTGATCAGAACACCGGCAACGGGATTGCCCTCTTCGTCCACAACACGGACGGTGTAATCCACCAGCTCCACAACATAGGTGTCGATCTTCAGCGACAGGAAGGGAGCATCAGGCGTGAGGGTAAACTCGGTGGTGGTTGCTTTATAGCCGGAAGGTACGATGATATTACCGGTATAAGTATCCTTGGGCAACTTCACAGCCGCCACACCGTTTTCATCGGTGGTGATATTTGCCTTATAGGGCTCAAGCGGAACAGTTTCGCCCTCAACATCCGGCTCTGCATCTGCCGGGGGTTCGGAAAGTATGGTTCCCACCAGATTCACATTGACCTGGGGAACGGGGTTGCCGTTTTCATCGGTGACGGTTACAGCGTAGGGCATCTTTTCAACCACGACCACATCCTCCACATCGCCGGCAGTAAACTCAGCCAGCATTTGGAAGGTTGCGGCGGGATAATTGTTGGATTCATCGGGCATTGCGGAAATGATAATGCGCAGCTGTTCGCCTGCATTGAGCGGCATCACTACCGCCTTGCTGCCGGTTTCGCTATCTGTCACGCCATCATCTTCCATAGTCCGCATAGCGCTGGTGGTCAGATTCATAATGCTAAAGCCGTATTTCACATTGGTGGGAGAAACGCCCAGGCATTGCAGGCTGAAATGGCCGTCTTCCGGAGCGGTATACTTAAAATACACGCCCTGGTTGTTGCCGGCGGAAACATTGGCTGTAAAGCTTCCCACACTCAGGGTATAGGGATTATCGTAAGAGCCTGCCAGATTGGACAAGGTTACTGTGAAGGTATAGGTTTCCGTTCCGCTGTTGCCGAACACAACCTGGGCAGGAGAGAAGGTACTGGGTGCGGAAACCAGCAGACCCACACTGCCGCCCTGGGCAGTGAACTTTTTGCCGCCGTATTCCACATAAATATCGCTGTTTTTCACCTGCAGCCAAACATTGGAAACCTTATGGATGTTCACAATATGAACCATGCCGGGATCCAGCGTCAGCTCGAAGCTGCTCTGGCCGCTGATGTCCACAGGATTGTTGTACTTGTCTTCCGTCTCAGATACCAAAATATCTTCAATATTTTCCACCACAGTCTGAACATAATCCTCTGCGGTGAAGAAGGCAAATACATCCCGGATGGCAGCCACACCGGAGAAGCTGCCGCTGTTGACCAGGGTAATCATACCGTAGCGGTCGATGACCACCGTGGAAGGCATACTCAGCAGATTCATAGCATTGGACCAGGCACTTTCACAGGCGCCCACCGGGAAAGTCAGACCCTTTTCCTGGGCATAGGCCGCAATGGCAGCATTGTCCGCATCGGAGGGATTCATTGCCAGAAGAGCAACAGAATCGGCATATTCTGCATAGGCTTCCTGCAATTGGGGCAGCTCGACCTTGGAGTAGTTATTCTCCATCGCCCAGAAATTCAGAACCACTGCCTTCTTGCTCTGCAGCAATTCAGACAGCTTATGCCCATTGCCCTGGGCATCGGTGAAGGTAAAATCGCCCATCACATCGCCTAACTTATAGCTGGCGGTGTTCACATCGCCCTGC
This sequence comes from Faecousia sp., assembly GCA_045646805.1. GTDB lineage: Bacteria > Bacillota > Clostridia > Oscillospirales > Oscillospiraceae > Faecousia. Next base: position 25,829 of record JAZRLK010000048.1, on the reverse strand, counting down.
ACCAGCTCAATGGACAGCACGATCCGGGTCGATTCACCGGTAATGGGATAGAGCTTTTCCACGCTGTAGCCCTCAGGCACATTGCCCAAAACAGCCACATAGCCGCTGCCGGAACGGTACTGGAAGCTGGTCTTACCGTCTTTATCGGTAGAAAGCACAGCAACCAGATCCTCCAGCTTTTCATTTTCATAAACATACACGGAAATGCCGGAAAGAGCCGCTCCTCCCTGGCTTTCCACGCTCACGCTGTAGGTTATCTGGGTATCGTTCTGAGAGCCGCCGTCCTTTTTACAGGCGGTCAGCCCTAAGCTCAGCACCATACAAAAAGCCAAAACCAGCGCGATGCTTTTTCTGCTAAGGGTCATAGTTTCACCCTCCTATTTTTAAGATTTATCCGATATAGCAGCACATAAACAGCCATGCAATATCCGGATTGATATCCAAGATAGGCATACCGTTGCCGTCTTTAAATACATACATTTCGCTGCTGACATCATACCAGCCTGCATAATCACCCCGCTGCTGCAGGATATAAGCCAGATCCTGGGTCAGAGGATAGGTTTCGGTTGCGGGATCGAGGTAATAGTAGGATTCCACTTCGCCGTTTCCGTCGGCATCGGTGCCGTCGCAGTAGTGATCCTTCAGGCACTCGGTGTAGGATTCCTTCTTCAGGAAATTGCCCGCTTCATCGTAGAAATATTTGACTACGCCGGAGGTTTCAATCATCTTGCCCAGAGATGCAATGTACTTGGTTTGGGCACCTCTGCCCAGACGAACCAGAACCAGAGGACCGTCTGCACTGTCCAGATGATAATAGCCGTCAGCATCGTTGAGAACCAGATTATAGGTATCAGTGGATGCTGTCAGATCAAAGTCCACCAGCTTGGCATTGGCAGGCAAGGTGAAAGCCTTTACCTCAGTTGTGGGCTGATAGATGGTCCAGGGCTCATCCTCGATGGTCCAGGTGGGATCGCCAATACGAACAGCGTTCAAAATAGCATTGCCTTCGCCGGCTTCCACACCCACGATGACAATTGCGCCGCCCAGCTGATCCTGCTTGACATCGGTTGTGAACTTATTATCCACAACCTCCACTGCGCTTTCGGACCAGACATAATGGACACTGCCGCCGAAATGGCCGATGGCTGCATCGCTGCCGCTTAAGGAAAATTCATACTTACCCACCTGCTTGGGGGTGAAGATGAAGTAGCTTCTGCCCTCGGGGTTCAGAGTAATATTGGTAGAGCCCTCGGAAATATAGTAGGCCTTACCCTCGCTGAGCTCATAAAATTCTTCGCCCAGTGCCATAGACAGGACAATATTCAGCTCGGTCTTATCTGCAGAGAGGGTCATATTGCTTCTGTCGTAAACAAAGTTTGCATTGGCATCGGTGAACTGCAATTCCACAGTGTAGTCGCCCTTTGCCAGAACCTTTTCGGCAACGCCGTTATCGTCTGCGATCTGCATAGCAACCTGCTGACCGTTCTGCATAAATTTTACAACTGCCTGGGTGTAGGGTGTGCCCGCAGCATCGGTGATGCTGACTTTATAGGCAGCTTCGGTGCTGCCGCAAGCAGTCAGCACCAGGGCAAAGAGCATAACTGCCGCCAGCGCCAATGCCTTAATATTTTTCCGTTTCATAAAATATCATCCTCATTTCATTGTAACACCGTAAATGTCATTTTTATGAAAGTACTGTCGTCAGATGCTCCTCCCGCAGGACAGGGCAATGCCCTGTCCCTACAGGATTTGTGATCGGCAGATCAGCCGACGGTGTTATAGTAATAGCACATCTTACGCCAGGAGGTTTCTACGCCTTCGAAGGTATATTTATCCATAACCATCTGCAGGATCTTTGCCAGCTGTTCATCCACAACCACGCAGCCGCGAAGCTCCGATGCACCGGAGGTGATGATCTTCTTTTCGTATTCCTTCATAATTTCGGTGTAGTCCTCGCCCTTGCCGTGGTAAATACCGGCAAGAACATCTTCTACCTTGTAAAGCTCCCAGTTGCCTTCTGCGTCTGCGCCCCAGAGCTTTCTCAGATACTCTCTGGTCTTCTCCGGATCATTTTCGTTGTAGCTCATAGCATTGAGCACATAGGTATCGGACTCGTCCTTGCTGAAATCAAATGCACCCAGCTCGATCAGACCCTTGATATTGCCACTGGAGGAAATGGGGGTACTGATGGAGGAGGTGGAGTTATAGAAGTCGGCATACAGAACACTGCCTGTTCTGCCGTCACCCAGATCGTGGTAGTACTTGCCGTCGCTGCCCAAAACAACCTTGATGCCGGGAGCAATGGTATAGTTCATAGCGGTGCCGGTTTCGTCGGTGCTGTAGGTAAATGCTCCGGGAGATGCACTGACAAACTGCCTGTAGGAAGCGCCCATATACTCGATATCATAATAGACATCGCCCACCTGGTTATTGGTGGTCTTCAGCGCAATATTGATATAGTAGGGCTGACCGGCCTGCATATAGTAGACCATAGTAATTTCGCCCTTTTTATCGAAGGTTCTTTCAAACTGATCGTCGGAGGTCATCAAGATATTCTTATTTCCGTCGAAGATCCAGCCATCCACGCCGTCACGGGAATCGTTACGGGAAGTAATGCGGTACACGCCGCTGCGGCTGGGAATAAACTCAGCAAACAGGCCCCGGGGCATAATCATACGGTTATAGGAGAATACATTGGTAGGGATATTCTTGCCTTCCTTGGCGGTAAAGGCGGAGAAGGGAGCCAAACCGGCAATGGGATCTTCCAGCTGCTTGCTGGTGCCGTAAGCCTGGAAGTACTTGCAGGCCTTCATCCATTCTTTGTCGTCTTCCTCGTCGAAGCCAACAGCCTGATCCACCTTCTGCAGCAGCTCATAAAGCTCCTGGTTCACAGGCACAACACCGTTGAGGTTGGAGTTATTGGCGTAGTTACTGTACTGCTCAATGCCGTAGACATAGTCTTCGCCATCAACCAGCACTTCGCCGTCGTAAGCCATCAGCCAAATGGAGGTTTCCTCGCTGAACTCGGTGGGGTTGAGCAAGTCAACCAGCAGCAGAGGACCGTTGGCAGTGCCTACATGGTAGTAGCCGTCATTGTTGTTAAATGCGATATCCACATAATTATATGTAAAGCCGTCCTCGGTGAGGGCTGCCTTCTTGGGCAGGTAGGTGGGCGCATCGATCTGGCTCTCGTCCACAATGCGCACATTCTTAATATAGAAGGTATCGTCTGCCACATCGGTTTCCGCATCCTTGATGTAGCACAGAGCAACTTCGTAGGTTCCGGCAACCTCTGCTACTACAGAATAGCAGGATTCCCAGCTTTCTTCCATAAAGAAGCCGGAAATGGCGTTGATATCCTCGCCGTCCACGATGACATACAGGAAGTCGGCGCCGGTTTCGGAGGACCGCAGGAAGTCAAAGCCCAATGCCTGACCTGCCTCCAAAGTCACATCCATATACATAATGGCATAGGAATCGGCAATATTCTGGTTGGAGGCCTTCAAGCAGCGCTCGCCGTTCTTCTCGGCTTCGATGAAGGGCCAGGAATAAGTGCCGCTCTCCCCTTCCTCAGCACGGTATACGATGGGCAGCTCGGTGGTGCCCAGAATCTCGGCAACCGTATCGGAATCTGCCATTTCAAAGGTGGGAGTGGGGATAATTTCCATTTCGTAAACGCTCTGGTACAGCTTCTGCTCATAATCATCGCCGGTCAGCGTTTCAAACAGACTGGTGAAAGGACGCAGGCTGGTGATCGCACCGGCTTCCACAGCCACGATCACGCCGTAGCGGTCCACAATTACAGAGGTGGGATAGCCTGCAATACCAAAGGTATTTGCCCATGCAGTGGGGCAGGCAGCCAGGGGGAATGTCAGGCTTAGACCCTGGGATGCAGGGAATGCAGCAATGGCCTCGTTGCTCTCGCCCAGAGGGTCAAGGGCAATCACGCCAACCTTGTCCTGGTAGAGCTGATATGCTGTTTCCATAAAGGGGAACTCGGTCACGCACCAGCTGCAGCTTGTATACCAGAAGTTGATGAGCACCATTTCCTTTTCCTTGAGCATCTCGGAAAGGGTGATGGAAGTTCCGTCGGGAGTGGTTACGGTGAAATCGTACATCACATCGCCCAGGCCCAAAGTGGTCTCGCCCAAATTCTCGCCCATAACCAAAGAGGAAGTCAGGGTGATGGAAAGGGTATTGCTATCCAAATTATAGAAGGGCTTGACATCGTAGCCCTTGGGCACGCCGGACAGGGCAACATAGTAGCTTGCGCCCTGGGGCAGGCTGATGGTGGCAATGCCGTCGGCATTGGTCTGACCGTAGCCCTGCAGGTTAGTCAAAGCTTCGTCTGTGTAGGCAGAGACGGCAATATTTTCCATTGCCATACCGCCGGCTGTCCGCACGGCAACTTTGTATTCCGCTGCCGGGCCGCTCACTGCGCCGCCGTTGTTTGCATCCTTGCCGCAGCCTGCAGCCAAAGATACAAACAATGCCAAAACAGTCAGCATTACGAGGATCTTTTTCATATTTTTCATAACGTTCTCCTATTCTTCGTTATTAGATTTCACGATCAAAACGGCATAATTAGCCATATTAACCTCATTATCCATCCAAGATTAACACAAAAAAACCGCCGCGTCAAGAAAATTCTTTACATGGCGGACATTTATTCACGTTATGGCGACAACCGGTGCACACTTTTGTATAATTTGTATTCCAGTGACGGAAATTGTTTTTTTGTTTTGTGTAATAATTTTTTTAATAGGCCGGAGGGGACGGGTTTGCCGTCCCGCCCTTGTACTAAAAATATTTCTTATTTATTATTTCTTCTTTATTCTTTTCGATAAATTCTCTGTTATCGATTTTTAAATAATAAATAATATTGAATAAATAATAAAGAATAAATTTAAGGAGGGGCACTGCCCCGCCCCTGCATTTTGTTAATCCAACATTGACAAAATCGCTGCCTTGGGGCGCACGCCCAAAGACTGGGCGGTTACCTTCCCCTCTTTCATCACAAACAGCGCCGGGATGCTGTTAATGCCAAAGGAATTGGCAAGCTCCGGCTCCTCGTCCACATTGATCTTGACCACCTTGATATCTTCCCGCTCTTCTGCAATTTCATCCAGCGTGGGGGCGATCATGCGGCAAGGTCCGCACCAGCTTGCCCAAAAATCCAGCAAAACAGGCTTATCGCTCCGGATAACCTCTTGCTCAAAATCATTTTTTCCTACATGCAAAACAGACATAATTGATTACCTCCTGTTTATCATTATATTTCCTCTGCCAGTACTTTTCGTTTTTTCCAGATGCCTGACAGAAAATAGACAAGACCGGGTATGGCGAAGCCATAGGGTGCCAGTCCGTAGCCCAGCACAAAGCCGAAAAACTCCATATTCAATGCAATGCCGAACAGCCAGCTCAGGCCAATACGCAGCAGCACACCGTCCAGAATCGCCAGCACCATACTAAGCTTTGCATTGCCGATGCCCTGGATAAATGCGCCTGTGCCCCGCATCACCGCCAGTGCCGGGAACATCCACAGGATTCCTTTTATAAATGTGCCGCTGAGGGCGTGGACGCTGGGGTTATCATCAAAGAGCATAAACAGCTCCTTGCCAAAGAGAATATAAGCGGCAATGGAGATCACCGTAAAGATACCGGCATACACCCACGCCCAATACACCGTCTTCTGCGCTCTTTTTGTCTTGCCCGCAGCGATATTTTGGCTGATCATCGGCACAGCGGCATACTGGATACCCATAGAGATTTTATTGATGATATCATCGATCCGCAGGCCAACGCCAAAGGTTGCCGACGCCACCACATCAATATCATTGACCATAGAATTGACGAACAGCATAGAAATATTGATGCTGCCTGCCTGGATTGCCATAGGCGTACCCAGCCGCAGGATCATACCGGCATAATGGCGATCCGGACGGAAGCTTTTTCTTTGAAAATCGAAGCCAAAGGACTGGCGCTTGCGGTATAGGTAAAACAGCGAGAACAAAAACGACACTGCCTGCCCGATAATGGTTGCCCAGGCCGCACCTGCCACATCCCATTTGATTACGAAGGGAAAATCCAGCGCCAGATTTATAAGCGATGCAATGCCGATGAACATAAAGGGGCGTTTGGAATCGCCCATTCCACGCAGAACCGCCGCCACCATATTATATCCGGCGGTAAACACCAGACCGGCTGCGCAGATCACCAGATAATCCATAGCATAATCCCAGGATTCCACAGGGATATTCATCAGATCCAAAATCTGCTTTCTGAAAATGAGAATAGCCGCCGAGAAGACAAGCGCCAAAATCACAATCAAGGTAAACAGTGTGCCGATAATGCCGTTCATCTCTTTCCGCTTCCCTGCCCCCAGCGCCTGGGCAATGAGGATCTGCCCGGCATTGGAAAAGCCCAGGCATACCATAGTTGCGAAGTTCATAATCTGGCTGCTTTGGGATACCGCAGAAATTCCCGGTGTACCCACATATTCTCCCACCACCATCATATCGATGGTACTATAGAACACCTGCAGCGCATTGGACGCCATAAACGGCAGCATAAACCACAGCATTTGCCGCCAGATACTTCCCTGGGTGAAATCCTTTGCCAGGGTTTTCTTATTTTGTGCCACGATTCTATCTCCTAATTCAAATTGCCAAAGCTGGCCATATCAAAGGTGACAACCGTATGATAGGTGCAGTCTGCCTGGCAGTTCAGATTTTCATCCAAATGCTTTTTGATGGTTTTTTGTTTTTTCATCAATTCAGCAGGCAAGGCTGCATCGAAAATCAGATTGGTATTGTCCTTGCCCTGCACCATCCGAAAATCGTGGATGGTGATGCGGCTATCCATCTGCATCAGAATTTGGCTTACCAGCTGCTTCAGCCGCTCCAATTCCGGATCGTCGGTGACTACCGGATCATAGTGAATCACCAGGTGAACATTATGCTCTTTCAGACATTTGCGCTCCAGCATATCAATCAATTCGTGACATTCCAGGGCACTTTCCTTTTCGTCCATCTCCACATGGATGCTGGCAAACCGCTGACCGGGACCGTAGTCATGCACCATCAGATCATGGTAGCCCAAAATTTTCGGCTCGGAACAAACCACATCCACAATAAACTGCTGCAGCTGAGGACTTGCTGTTTCACCCAGCAAGGGACTGATTGTCTGCTTTGCCAGGGATACACCGCTATAGAGGATGAACAGCGCCACCGCCATACCCATCCAGCCGTCGATCTTCCAATCGGTCAGATATTCCACCATCACCGCAATCAGTACTGCGGATGTGGCAATGACATCGTTGCGGCTGTCTGCGGCAGTTGCCAGCAGCGTTTGGGAGGATATCCTTTTGCCGAGGCGGCGGTTGAACAGGCACAGCCATAGCTTGACCAGAATCGAGCCAGCCAGCACAAGCAGCATCCATAGATTCATTTCCACAGCCTCTGGGTGCAGGATCTTATCCAGAGATGTTTTTGCCAGTTCAAAGCCGATGACGATGATCATTGCCGCCACTGCCAGACCGGACAGATATTCATATCGGGCGTGACCGTAGGGATGGTCATCGTCAGCAGGACGCTCTGCCAGGCGGAATCCGATCAGCGTCACCACGGAGCTGGTGGCATCGGATAAATTGTTCATAGCATCGGCGGTAATGGAAACAGAACCGCAGAGTGTTCCCACAATCAGCTTCAGGGCGCACAGCAAAATATTGCATACGATCCCCACAAAGCCGGATAATTTCCCGGTCTTTGCCCGAACAGCAGGCTGGGCAGGATCTCCTTTTGCAAACAGAGCAATGAGCAGTTTGGTCATAGATGCCTCCAAAGTAAAACTTATAGCATAACTATACCATATTTTACCGCCATAAGTCCAGCAGAAATTCTTCTATGTCCCTCCCCCACAGGGTCTGCTTTGTAGGGACAGGGCAATGCCCTGTCCTAAAAATAACAAAACAAAAGGGGGCCAAGATGGCCCCAACAGATTTATCGTATCATATCAGATCTCGGATGTCAAATCTTTTTGTCCTTGTGATGCGCATTTCTGTATTCTGCACAAATACATTTTATTCACTTTGTACAATTTCCCATATTGCAATTATCGTTTTTTTGTGATAATCTATAGCCAGAAAGGGTGATACCAATGAAAAAGTAAATAAAGACTCAAACATCACTTTCGTTTGGGACGGATCGTTCAACGCTGTGCGCAGAGAGTTATAAGCTGTAACAGATGTTACAATAAATTTGTTGAAATAACCGACGTGAACATGGAAGTTTTGAAGACCAATGCTGATTAGGCATCATCAGTAGAAGATACGAAACAAAGCAGCATTTGGGCATACCGTTTGGAAAGTGAAATACGAGTCTTTTTTAGCGATAACCTCCTAAGGGAAATGTTCCGGCACATAGAAAGTTGCTCGCTTTTCGGGCTAAATATGGATGTTTTACAGGAATGAAATGTTGCGGAATGGATTTCGACAATGGGTTATCGTTTGAATCTGCAGAAAGAGAGGTTAACCAAGGATGTTAGATAATAAGAGTGAACAGAAATGACCCTTGGCTGCACAAAAATGTTTCTTGCGTGACACAGGAAGCAGCAGTCAAGGGTCATTTCGCTTTTTTATCTCACCTTCTTTTGCAAACCGCAATCTCTCTGTACAGCCCCTATGGGGCATTTTTTATGCATATTTTTCCCCATTTTGCAAAAAATACGGCTGTATTGAGTACGAAAGGTTGTGGAAATTATGATCCAACAGGATACTATCCGGCTGCTGCGGGAATGTGATGCCGGTGTAAAAATGGGCATCTCCTCCATTGAAGATGTGATCGAGCGAATTGATCAGGAACCGATGCGGGAAATTCTTGACCGCTGCAAGCAGGAGCATTATGAGCTTCACAAGAAGATCCAGGAGCGTCTGCAGCAATTTGATGACGAAGGCAAAGACCCCAATCCCATTGCAAAAAGTATGAGCTGGATGAAGACCACCTTTAAAATGGGCATCTGCGAAAGCGACAAAACAGCCGCCTCCCTGATGACAGACGGCTGCAATATGGGCGTGAAATCCTTAAATAGGTATCTCAATGAATACGAGGCGGCAGAGGAATACGCCAAAGACATCGCCAAAAAGCTCATCGCACTGGAGCAGTCTTTGGCCGAAGATCTGCAGCCATATCTCTAAAAAAATCTATTCGAATTTCATACTGCCATCTACAAGTAACATCCCGGCGGAGAAACCCGCCGGGCTGTTGTAATTGGATTTAGATATACTTGCTGTAACGCTGGATCATTGCAATCAGATCATCGAAAGTCATATTGCCCTTGCCAATGGAGATCTTCAGATATGCACCGCCTGCAGCGTTGAACATATCCTCAGACAGGGGCACGATGGCATTCATTTCCTCATAGGTGAATAGGCCGTAAGTCTCGATATCCCGAGCCATAGCCTCTGCATCGTAGGACATTGTTGCAGGATCTACATCATCTATGCGCAAAATAGACAATTTTTCCTAATTTTTCTGTTGATATTGCCGAATTTCAGAAGAAACAACAAGAACCTTGCCTGTAGACTACAAGGACGACTCATGCTTTGCATTCGAATTATCGTGCCAGTAAAACCGAAAAAATGACGGCATCGCTTGATGCCGTCATTTTCAGCCTGATGCAAATTATACATCAGGGGGACTTCTGATTAAATGATATCCGGCTTTATCCGGAAAGAGAATGCAACAGTCTTTTCATTCAATCTATACTTTTCTGCAAGGGCCGGACCGCAGGAATTAGAGCCAATACCGGAAACCTTGTAATCGATACGCAGATGGGTTTTACCGTCTTTTGCCAGTTCATCGGTATGTTCTGCTGCATCCAGCATCTTAACAGAATAAGCAGAAACATTGCAATCAAAAGCCTTATCCGCTTCAAAACGCAGCTTGCCAATTTCCACCATCCGCACTGCGGTATGATTTCCGTGTTCCTGGGGACGGACATAGGGTACATATTCCTTTTCTGCACTACTCTCGTACAGGCCGACTGTACCGGCGTGGCACAAGTCGCAATAGCTTTCCATCGGTCCATTGCCAAAGTAACAGAAGGACATATTGTTTTCGGGCAATGCAAATTCAAAGCCCAATCTTGGCAGGAAAACAACATTTTCCCGAATTTTGCCATCCAGATCCAGCTGCACTGCACCGTTTTCATCCACCCGTACAGTCAGATCATAACGCAGGAAGGGCTGACGGGAAACACCGGACAAGGATGCTTTTATTTTCAGTCCGTCGGGGGTAAGATCACATTCATAGACCTTGGTGAATGTCTTGTCCAGGTTTTCGCCCTGCCAGACGTTGTAGCTGCCCCATAAGAATTTAATATTGCGGTCGTTATCCGTAGGTGCTCTCCAGGCAGTCAGGCGCATCGGCTCTGCCAGCTGCTCCTGACCGTTGATCACCATAGAGGTAAAGCCGCCTAAGTACTTACTGAATACATAGCGGAAGTTCTTGCCGCAGAAAATCACATCCCGGTCATTTTCTGTGACAGAGGCAGTATGCTTGCAAGGCTCTGCAACCATTGCTTCTTTCAGCAGATGCTGGGTATGGGCAACCAATTCCCCGTTTGCATAAAGCTGGCAAATCAGGTATGCACCATACTTGCAATCCGGCAATGTAAACTGCAAAGGCAATTGTATAGTCTGATGGGGCTGCAGGACAATGGGAAGAACCTTTTCTTCTGCCTGTACACCGTCGATCTCTACACAGTATTTCCAAACACATTCGGAAAAATCCGTAAAGTCATAATCGTTGGTAACGGAAAGCACGCCGTTTTCATAGGCTGTTCTCATCGGCTGATAGGCTGTTTTGACTTCCAAAGTGCCTGCTTTGAAGGAGCGGTCGGAGAATACCATACCGTCGCAGCAGAAATTTCCTTCGTGGGTCAGTTCCTCCGGGAAGTCTCCGCCGTACTTCTGCACGCCGTCTACAACCACCGTATGATCTGCCCACTCCCAAATACAGCCGCCGATCACATTGGGATATTTGTTAAACACCTCATTATAGTCCCATACATCACCGGGGCCATTGCCCATAGCGTGGGAATACTCACACAGAAAGATTGGCAGACTAAGATTGGGATCTTCTGCCATTTTTGCCACCTGTTCCGGGGAATGGTACATATTGGAGATCACATCAATGTCCTGATATTTTCCCTGCCTACAGGCATCTTCGCAGTGACGCAAACGTCTGTCATTCAGGCTTTTTAACCAATCCAGGACCGCGACTTGATTCGGACCAAAACCGCTCTCATTACCTGTAGACCACATAATAATAGAACAATGATTGCGGTCACGGATTACCGCGCGCTGCATACGCTCCATGAATTCCTTCGCCCATTGCGGATTCACGCAAGGCCAATCACTACTTTCACAGTCAAACCGATAGTCTACATTGGAAAATCTACGTAAAAAGCCGTGGGTTTCAATATCTGTTTCCAAAATTACATAAAAACCCAATTCATCACACATCTGCATAAAGGCAGGCGTTGGAGGATAATGGGAGGTACGGACACAGTTGATATTCAGCTTTTTCATCAAAAGTAAATCTTTGTACAGTTCCTCATTCGTCTGACACCACCCCTTTGTGGGATGGGTATCGTGATGGTTGACACCGTGAAGCTTGACCGGCGCGCCGTTAATCAGCAACTCACACTTATCAGACACTTCTATGGTACGAAAACCGATTTTCTGTGTAATGATTTCTCCGTTGCAGGAAAGCTTTACGGTATACAGATACGGCTTTTCCGCATTCCAGAGAACGGGGTTTTCCACCTTAATTTCAGTTTTGTTGATATTTTTCTGCTCTGCAATGCAGTTGCCAGCCATATCATAAACAGAAACATCCGTATCGGCATCTGCGCAGACGCAAATACAGTCATCCTTGGTAGAAATCTGCACATCCTTCAGATGGTTTTCCGGCCGCTGCAGCAGATAGCAATCCCGGAAAATGCCGTTAAAGCGGAAGAAATCCTGATCCTCCAGATAGCTGCCGCAGCACCATTTCAAAACTTTAACACGCAGGGTATTGACGCCCTGTTTTGCATAGTCGGTGATATCAAATTCTGCCTGCAAATGGCTGCCCTGGGTAAAGCCCACATAAGCACCGTTTACATAGACAAAGGCGCAGGAGGACACACCCTCCAGCACAAAATAGACCTTGCCCCACTTTTCCTGCAATGTAAATTCTCTTTCGTAAATGCCGCAGGGGTTTTCATCGGGGACATAGGGCAAATCGCAGGGATAGGGGTAGTTAATATTGGTATAGTTGGGATGCTCATAGCCATGGAGCTGCCAGCAGGATGGAACCGGGATGGTATCCCAGGCGGTAATTTCCTCCGGCACTTCATAATCCCTTGCAAACCAGGCAAAACGCCACATTCCGTTTAGCAGCCGATACTCTGCTTTTCCTTCGGGGATATAGTAAGCTCTGGGTGCTAATCGATTTTCACTGGTACGTAGCGGTTCTTCATAGATGCGTTTCATAGGTATCTCCTTCCTCACACGGTTCCGGGTGTAATCCTTTTTTGTATAATTGGGGATAATGTTCTTTGTTTATATAATGGTCAAACAGGCTATTGGCATAGAGAATGCTGATCATCGTCAGCGAACCTCCAGCAGAAAGCTGCTGCATTTCCGAAGGAATCGGGGCAAAACGGAAAGTATGACCCTCGATTTGGCTTTTGGGAAGTATCAGAATATCATCCGATCACCTGCAAAACGGCAGAAAAGCTGTCCTCCCGGACATCGTAGGCATTGACCGCAACAACCTCGATGCCTTCCGGACGGTTCTGCTGAAAGTTGATCTCATCGTATTTTTGAAATTTAGCAGAATATGTCCCTGAAAAGATGCTGACCTTATCCTCCGGCTTTACCTGTGTCAGAAAGCCAAAAATCCATGACCAAAGTAAAACCATTATCAAACACGCTCATATGGGGATAGAGAACATATTCCTGAGACACATAGGAAAAATTCCGGTTTTTCGGAGGAACATCAAACAAATCAGCCCCATTCAGGCAAATATCCGGAATAGCCCACAATGGTATTGATTGGCTGAGAAAAGGCCGCTTCCAGTTTATCCACTGCGCAAACCCCTTCTTTTTGATTCTAATAAATGACCGATAAATTTCTAATCTCTATTTTCGCCATAAATACCGCCCGCCCTTAAGCGATGTCTTTTTAACAGTATAACACATTATTCGGATAGATTCAAAAAATTTTTTCAAGCCGCAATCCAATAATGCAAAGGGCCCCCCGTCTTCCCCGGGTGGCCCTATATTATGCTTTATAATGATCGGTCTAATGTAATCCTATCCTCCGCAACTTCTTTTTTTACTTTTACTCCAAGGAATTCAAACTCGGAAAACAACGGGAAAATAAGCAACACTAACCAAAGAAGGAATATTAAATTACGGGCGTTTATTTCTTTTAGTTCGTAGATTTCTAGACGATAACGAAATACATATGCTGAACTAAGGAACAAAACAAAAATGTACCACAGCCTTTTCTTAATTGTGTTCCATAAATTCTTGATGATACTTTTTACAAACATATCGTTTTCCCTTCTGTTTAAGACTATGTTTCTTACAAGTAGTCAACAGAACAAATAATGGTTATTTAAGTTCCTGATCCAAAGAATCAAACTCAGAAGTAGAGAAGAACTCTCCAAGAGTAATACCCAGCCCATCACAAATCATCTTGATGGTGATGAGTTTGGGATTTTGGCTCTTTCCTTAAAGAATATTTTTGATACTGGAGGGAGGAAGTGCAGAAATTGTGGCCAGTTTGTTGATACTGATCTCTCGCTCACCACACAACTGGAGAATCCGATTTCTGACAGCTGCAATTGTATCCATAAAAGTTGCCTCCTAATTGGTTTTATACCAATAGGATAAACAATTTAGTTGCATAATATAGGCTATGCGTGCCACCATCAGGCTATACATAGCCGAAAAAAGAGCAACGATTATGGCAGTTTGTACATTTTTTGGTCACCGGGATTGTCCGGAGACGATAAAGCCGAGGTTAAGAGAGGTTCTTGTAGATCTGATAAACAACCACGATGTGGATATGTTCTATGTAGGGCACCAGGGCCAATTTGATGCTTATGTGCATAGCGAACTAATAAAACTGAAGCAAGAATATCCGCAGATCAACTATGCAGTTGTACTGGCTTATATGCCCGGCAAGAGAACGGAATATGATGACTACTCCGATACTATGCTCCCCGAAGGAATTGAGTCTATCCACCCACGTTACGCAATCTCCTGGCGCAACAACTGGATGCTCAAACAATCTGACTATGTCATCACCTACATCACCCACTCCTGGGGCGGAGCTTATCAATATGCACAGAAGGCAAAGTGGCCAAAAAAGAGAATAATCAATATTGAATCATCAAGTTGATGATGTCCGCCGCCTGAATCGATGTTAGACCGGCCACGGCTCAGTCGCACACACTTATTGTTTTTCTGTATTTGCAGACAGTATCGTAAATCGGATAGGTTCTATGAGGACATTTTGCGGCACTCGCAGAACAGTCGATGACAGGGGCAGAAAGCTGCCAGCACACAGGATCGCTGCGGGTACAGCAATTCTAAAGACACAGCAGAATCGTAACGCTCCATCACTGTTTTCTCTCTAAACTATGGTCTTGCATTGAATACAAAGAGGCGCTCATATCCTACGTATATTTTCCTGCAGAATAACAGAATTTGCATCATTGCAGATCTGCAAAGAACTCTCACTTTGCTCTAACTGCCAACTGTGGGTTTGCTCATCATAGAAAGCAAATGCATCTGTATCAAGTTGCAGGTTCACAGTTACTTTTTCGCCTGCTTTGACAAAGACCTTTTGGAATGCTTTCAGTTCCCGGATGGGGCGGTCTACAGCTGGGTTTTGAGGACTGACATAAAGCTGAACCACTTCTTTGCCGTCAATATCCCCGATGTTTTCCACATCTACGGAAACGGTGATATTCCCCTGTTCCTGCTTGATTTGCAGGTTGGAATACCGGAATTGGGTATAACTCAAACCGTAGCCAAAGGGATACAGCACCGGCACATTGGCCGTGGTAAAATAACGATAGCCCACATTGAGCTTTTCCTCATAGACCATTACTGCTTCATCCCGATAGGTCTGCTCCGAGGGGATGTCCTTTACGCAGTAGGCATAGGTTTCTGTCAGTCTGCCGGAGGGGTTGACTTTGCCAGTCAGTACATTGGCTACAGCCTGTGACACATTCTGACCGCCAAAACCAGCCAGAACGACCGCATCTGCCAGTTTATCAAACTCCGTAAGATCAACAGCAGAACCGGCATAGACCACGACCACTAACTTTTTGGCATATTTGCGCAGGTATTTCAGCGCATCCAGCTCTTCCGGAGTCAGGGTAATATCCCGGCGGTCTGTTTCTTCTACCTCTGCACCTGCACCGGTACCAACGGTCAGAATGGTCACATCGCTTGCAGCACTGTTTTGACAGGCTTTTTTCAAGTTGCCCATACTCACATTGGCGCCGTAGATTTTGCCGATGCTCTCGCTGTAGAAGGCATCATAGCCCAGATCTCTCAGTGCTTCATCCAAAGGAACAAAAGGTCTGTTGGGAATGACTGCGCTGCTGCCGCCGCCGTGATAATAAATTTGAGAGGGCAGACCGGTGACATACACAGATTGCTTCTTCAACGGCAGCACGCCGTTATTTTTCAGCAGGACAATGCCATCTTCTTCCACCTTTTGGGAGATGGCAATTCTTTCTTCAATACTATATTGAATATCTCTTTTCTTTTTGGCTTCCCCATTCTTTTCAGAAAGTGCCAGCATACGATCAGCAGAAGCATTCAGGCAGTTTTCATCTACCTTACCGTCCTTCAAATGCTGCTGCATCAGTTCGGCGTGTTTGGCATTATGGGGAAATTCCAGGTCAAGGCCAGCGTGGAGAGAATCCAGGGGGTCTTGGACAGCCTCCCAGTCGGACACAATAACGCCCTCAAAGCCCAATTCATTTCGAAGAACCTCATTGAGCTTTTTATTGGCACTCATACGGACACCATTTACCAAGTTATAGGAAGTCATCACTGTCCAGGGCTTGGCTTTCAGTGCAATCTCAAAGGGCTTTAAGTAAATCTCCCGTAGGGTGCGCTCATCTACCTCGGAGGAAAGCCAATAACGGGAGTACTCCCGGTTATTACAGCAATAGTGCTTCAGACTGGTGCCGATATGACCTGCCTGCACGCCCTCAATAAATGCCTTGCCAAACATACCGGCAACATAGGGATCTTCACTGAAATACTCAAAATTTCTGCCGCACAGCGGTGTGCGTTTGATATTCACGCCGGGGCCTAACAGCACATCCACATTATGGTCGATGCAGTCATCGGCAATGGCTCTGCCCATCTGCCAGGCAAGGGATGTATCCCAGGTTTGGGAGAGCATTTGGTAGCAGGGATAGGCAACGCTAGGGTAAATGCTGTCGTTTGCCCAGCTGTCCGTAACCGCCAGGCAGCGCAGACCCACAGGACCGTCGCTGACCTTGATTTTCTCAAGCTTGCCGTCTAAGTCCTCAGTCTCCCACCAGTCCTTGGCCATTACCAGTTTGATTTTTTCTGAATTTGAAATTGCCATACAAGAAGTCCTCTTTTCAAATACTGATAAGCTGCCATTTTCCGGATTTCCACCGGAGTAAGTACACCGTTGCTTTAAATAGCTCGTCCACAACCATTGCCATCCACAGACCAATTAAGCCCCAGCCCAGCACCACTGCAAACACATAAGACAGCAGCACATTGCAACACCATGCGCTGATTGTTGCAGTAAGCAATGGCGTTTTTACATCTCCATTGGCATTGAGAGCATATTCGGATATATGGTTAATTCCCCGGGTTACTTCCACTGCAAGATCAATTGCCATAATCATACCGCCTGCGGCAAAAATTGCCGGGTCATCGGTAAAGATGGAAAGCAGAGGCTTGTGGAACAAAAGTGCCAAAACTGCCAAGCCGGTATTGCACACTACGGCAAGCCGCAAATTCTGCCGGTAAAGTTTTTTGATTGCCTCCATACGGTGTGCGCCCCGATGGCGACCCATCAGAATGCCGCCGGCATTTGCCAGAGACATACTGATTCGGGAAGTGTAGGTTAAGATATTGCTGACATAAACCTTGGTATTGATTACAGTTACTCCAAGGCCGGTAATAAATCCCGTCGTTACCGTGGTGGACAGGTTATAAGAGATCAGGCTCATACCTGCCGGTGCGCCAAGCTTAATAATATCCCACGCTTCTTTTTTTTCAAAAACAAAACGGAACAGACATTGTTTTCGGAAGAAGAAAAAGACCGATATCAAAAGCCCTGCACTCTGGGCAATGGCACCGCAAACGGCAACCGCTGCCGCACCGCTGATTGGCAGCGAAATGCCGCCGTACAACGCAATGCTGCACAACACCAAATTGATTACATTGCTGCTGATTCCGGAAATCATGGTGATTTTGGAATAACCGTTACAAATCAACAGATTGTTGAAATAAGTCAGAAGGGCAGAAACGGGAAGATATAAAGCAACAATTCCCAAATACTGCGCAGCCATAGTCTGCACAGAACCGGATAACCCCATCAGAGCCATCCACTGCATAGAAAACAGGTTCAGCATCAGCGCCAGTACAAGACCCATCACAGCAGCCAATATGGTGCCGGTACCTGCAATATCACCGGCACGCCTGCGGTTTCCACCGCCCAACGCCACACTCGATACAATGACCGCACCTTTGCTGACAATGCCCAGAATTGCCATAGTCAGATTGATGATTTGTGTCGCCACGCCGATTGCGGAAACCGCCATATCATCGTAGCCGGACAAAATCACCGTATTGACTGTGCCATACAGCATCCGGAATATGTTTTCCAACAATATGGGAATGGTCAAACCAATCAGGCTGACCCTCTTACCATTTTCTTCTAATACAGAAATTGATTTGTCATAAATCATTTCCGCACCTCTTTACTGCTCTGTTTTTATCCTCAGCAAACAATCTGCTATGCAATCGCTGTGTGCCAGCAATTCCAGAGCCGTCTGACCTTTGGCAGGTCGTACGGCAATGCTGATTTTTCCCATATACATTTTTCTCTTGGTCAATTTGACCGGGTTATGGTCACAGTTGTCGGAACCGGTACCCATAATCTCCGCCGGTGCATTGACGGAAAATTCCACGAATTCCGCCGCATCCGGTACAGGTCTTCCCTCTGAATCCAGGCACTGACAGGTAAACAGCGCCAAATCCTGACCGTTTGCGGTAAATTCATTATCTAATGTCAAATGCAATTTGACCGGCTTGCCGGTGGTAACACGGCTGTGCTCACACACCGCTTCTCCCTTCCGATAACCGACGACTTTCAGTTCTCCCGGTTCGTAAGGTACTGCCCATTCACCGTGACCATACTTTTCGATTTCTTTTTCCCCAAGGCTTTTTCCGTTGACGAACAAGGAGAGTTTATCACAGTTGGTATAAACCGTTACCGTAATCTCCTGTCCTTCCAGTCCGGCAAAGTTCCAGTGGGGTACGATATGTACCATCGGTTCTTCTGTCCAATGGGACTTATTCTGATAAAATGCACCCTTCTTTTGCCAGAACAGATCAAAAGAACCACTGCGGGAACACAGCGCAGGCCAAGCTGCCTCTCCCCGATACTCAAATGCGTTCCATTGGTATGCGCCAATCACATACGGGCGCTCCATCAGGTGCTTCCAGGTTCTTTCGTGACACCAGAACCAATCATTGTAAGTATGATCCTTGTCCTGAATGCGCTGGTTGGTGTTTGTCGGGAAATTCCAATCCCTTGTTGTACCGGCAGCCGCACATTCTGATGCCAGAATTGCTTTATCCGGGCACATTTCGTGAACCTTATCATAAAGCGGCAAGTTATAGTTGATACCGATCACATCGCAGTCATCGTAGATGGTGGACTGATCCGGCGACTTATCCTGCGCCGCCATAACAAACCGGGTATCATCCAGCTTACGGATGTGGGCGGCAATGGCTTTATTGATCCTTCTGCCCACATCGTGAATGTGCAGAGGTTCTTCGTTGCCGGTACACCAGAAGATCACACCGGGACGGTTTCTGTCCCGTTTCACCAGAGAATCAATCTGCTCAAAAGACTCCTTGGTGCTTTCAAACCAACGGGCTTCATCCATAACCAAAAAGCCCATTTCATCCAGTGCGTCCATATAAGCTTCCGTCTGCTGATAATGGCTGGTACGGTAGCCGTTGGCACCCATTTCCTTGATCAGCTTGATTTTATAGCGAGCCACATTATCCGGCACAGCCAGTCCGGTGATACCGTAGTCCTGATGGGCGCAAACACCTTTAATCAGTGTCTTTTTTCCATTGAGGAATAAGCCCTCCGGGGATATTTCCACCGTTCGGAAGCCGATTCGGGTTGTGCTTTCATCGCAAGACTCCCCGTTTCGCTCCAAAACTGTTTTTATCGTGTACAAGTTGGGATTGTCGCAATCCCACAAAAGGGGATTCTCCGCCACTGCACTGTAATGCAGTACGGTCTTTTCCCGGTCTGCCGCCACCGCTTCACCAAAAGCTTCAGCAATACAGTTTCCGGCTTTATCCAAAACATAGCTGGTTGCCTTTACAGAACAGCTTTCATAGAGGCTGTTGACCACCGTGGTTTGGAAATTGATTTCCCAACTGCTCTCCCCTATCTTTTTATAGGGCGCATAGACACCCCACAGGTCAATGGCCACCGGATCTGTAATGGTCAGATGTACATTTCGGTAAATGCCGCCGCCCTGATACCACCAGCCCTCAAACTGTTGACGGTTGATGTATATCGCCAGCACATTTTCCTGATTAAAATATACATAATCGCTGATATCTATTTCAAATGTATTAAAGGCAGAGAAATTATGTCCCATCAGACAGCCGTTCAAGTAAATCGTTGATTCTCCGGCTACGCCGTCAAAGCGCAGTGTCACCCGTTTGCCCTCAGTACCCTCGGGCATAGAGAAATGATTACGGTACCAGGCGTTTTCATAATGCACATAGCCCAGAGCATTGTTTCCCCGTTCGTCCACCGGCTGATTCACCATATAATCGTGGGGAATCTGCACCCACTGCCATTTTTCCGTGGACAGCAGGCCGATGTTGGAAACGAACTGATCCGGCTGATCCGGGTAATTATAGGCCGCAGGACCGGCCTGCTTACGCTGGGTCTTGCTTTGGGAATAAGCAGGTCCTTTCCAACCGGGCATGGGATCGGCAATGTCACCCAAATGGAAACGCCAGCCTCTTGTTAAACGCAACTCTTGACGCATAAACTCTCCCCCTTATGGTTCTACCGTAATTTTACGGCATAAAATGGTTTTTCGCTTAACTCCCTTTTCATCGGGATAGTAAAAATCACTGTAAACAAGCAGTGCCGTATTTTGATCAAGGGCTATCAGCTCCGGATTGTTGCAGGCGCCATCCCACTCATGAAAGGAAGGTTTTTCGATTGGGATATTTGCCAAATGGGAGCGATCATCCGGAGTCATTGCCACCAACGGCTCTGTCCAGTTTAACGGCTCAGCGGTCGGACAGGCTTGGAGAAAGATCCCCGGCCTTGCATAGCACAAAAGTGTCACGCCGCATTGTAACTGGCACAACCGAGGTAAAATACCGATTTTCGCAAACACCTCCGGCTTCGTCCAGGTCTTTCCACCATCCATGGAACGGGCAAAATACATAGGCGCCCACTCACAACCAGTAGAGCCCATCCAGGCACTGCGCAAAAACCACACCATAGAGCCATCGTCCATGAATGCAAAATCACTGTCGCTGAATCCGCCGCTCTGATAGGGATATTTCTTTCCGTCTGCCTCATATTCCATATGTGCCAAACGGTAAAAGCTATGTCCCTGATCGTCAGAGCGGAAAATTTCCGCACTATAATAGGGCGAATATTGCCCATTTTCCGGATTTAAATGTCCCTCCCCGGAAAACGCGCTGATGTAAATGTTGCCATCGGGGCCTATCTTTGCCACGCCTCTGGGATTGATAGGCTTCATCATATTGCCACCCGGCCGATTAAAAACCACCCGGGTCAAATAAGGCCAATCCACTGGCACTTTTTCCTGTACAGGCCCTGTTTCCCCCGCAGGAATTCTTTCTGCTATCCATTCTTTTTTGCACAAGCTAGGCGGCAAGCGTTCTGCTTGATAGGCTCGGATCACATCCCCGGTCCACCAAGCGGTTACCCCATCCTGAATGGGCATTGTGCCTTCTTCTGCCTGCAGGGAAAAATCATAGTCGGGGGTCAGCATAGAATAATCCGGAAAATCATAATCCTTCAGATTGATGCCTCCATCTACAGGAAAATACAGCCGATCTCCGTTGGGCAGCTTCAAGCCGCATTGTGCCGCGATCAAAGGACTGGTTTCCTGCCAGCTTTCTCCCTCATCAAAGCTTTCAAACCAGCGTGTAGGATTGCCGGAATGTACAATGGTATCCTCCTCCACATGGACAGAAACCACCAGCCTATCGCCCAAATTGTAGGGCAAGGGAAACTGGTAGGGTCCCCAAAGCTTTTCCTCCGGCCGGATTCCCTGCACGATCACGTGCTCTTTTCCCATTGTCAGTTTCATAAGTAATCCCTACTTAAAAAAGATATAGTTTCCGGCTTCGACAAGATAGGTTTTACCGTCAATGTTAATTTCGCCGGCCACAGGAATCGTAATATCGTAACGAACACTGCCTTCCGCATGACACCAGTTTGAGGTAATGCGGCCAAACGCTGTATCCAGGGAAACATTCAGGTGATCTAACCGGTCTGTAGCAATCGGGGCAATGCGCACCCTCTTGAAGCCAGGTTCCAACGGTTGGATACCTGCTGCTTTCTCGTACACCCAGTCAATTGCCGCACCGTAGGCATAATGGTTATAGGAGTTCATATCCTTGCTCCAGAAGCTTCCGTCTTCCTTTATGCCGTCCCAATGTTCCCAAACCGTTGTAGCACCCTTGGTAACAGAATAAAGCCATGAGGGATATTTTTCCCGCAGCAGCAAGCTATACGCCAAGTCCTCATATCCATTGTCTGACAGAGCATGGAGTAAATAGGGTGTACCTACAAAACCGGTTTCCATTCTGCCTGCTTTTTCAATCAGCTCCACCAAGCGGTCTGCAACCATTTGAGGTTGGTCTGTCAGACCAAAATGAAGCGTCAATACACATTCTGTCTGGGTTTGATACTCGGTAAAGGTCTTCTTATACTTCTCCACAATGCGTGAATAAAGCGATGCATAAGTATCTACATCTTTTCCCAACACGCGACCCGCCTGAACCAGGCAATCCACAGAATGTGCGTAGAATGCCGAAGCAATCAAATCCTCGTTTGATGCCCCTCGGTAGCTCCCCTCATAGGCATCAAGGGCAAGCCAGTCACCGTAGTGCCAACAACCTGTCCACAAATCGGGTTGTGTGGTAATTTTCGAAATTCTATCCACCCAATCCTTCATAGAAGTAAACTGATTTTTGAGAATTTCCGGGTTTCCGTAGGTCATATATACCCGCCACGGGATAATAGTTGCCGCATCAGACCACGCAGCAGAGGGCTTTACTTGCGCAAAAATATTGGGTACGACCTGTGCAACAGCACCGTCAGCATCGCATTGATCTGCGTAAACATCCTTCAGCCATTTGGTAAAGAAACGGTCTGCCTTAAAATTATAGCAGGCTGCTTTGCAAAAGGCCTGTGCATCACCGGTCCAGCCTAAGCGCTCATTACGCTGCGGACAATCCGTAGGAATATCCAGGAAATTGCCCCGCTGTCCCCAAAAAACGTTGGAAAAAAACTGATTAAGATTTGCATTGGAAGAGCTAAGCCAGCCGGTACGCTCCATCTTGGAATATACCGCGATTGCAGTAAACTGTTCCGGACGCAGGGTGCTCAGATCCCCTGGCCATTTTACAAGCTTGATCTGGCGGAATCCAAAGAAGGTCAAATGTGGGTGATAGGTATTGCGTCCTTCCTTACAGATATAGTGTATTTCCGCTTCCGCTTCTCTGTAATTTTCATTGTAAAAATTCCCGTTCTTATCCAACACCTCAGAGTGGAGCAGAAACACTTCATCACCCTCATGTGCGTCCACTGTAAACTCCACATAACCGGTGACCTCCTGACCGAAATCGATCAGGGTATCTCCCTCCGGTGTAACAATAATACGCTTTCCCAGCACTCGCTCCTGCTCACGGATCTCTTCTCCCTCCTGAGGAATTAAAATATCCATGGGATGGTCAGCCGGAACTGCAGAATACCATTTATCTGTTTGAACTGTGGCATCGTAAATTTCGCCGTAATAGATCTCACTGCGACGAATGGCACTCTCACCGTATTGCCAGCTCTCATCGGTGGCAATGCTTTCTGTGCTGCCGTCAGCATATACGATATCCACCTGTGCCAGCAATGCTTGTGACCGTTCAAGACATGCAGCCATTTGTTCGCTGTTCACGCCGATGGGGGAGCAGTACCAGCCCCGACCTACTTGGATATCCAGAACATTTTCTTCGTCCAGCATTTCTGTAATATCGTAGCACTGATACTGCAGACGATGCTTATACACCGTCCAGCCGGGTGCCAGCACATAGTTGCCTACCCGCTGATTGTTGAGAAACACCTCGTACACACCAAGGGCAGTCACTGTCAACGTAGCCTTTTGAATGGGTGCAAAGGATCGAAAACATTTTTGAAATACCGGCACCACATTTCCGTCAAGCCGAGGGGCTGTAATCCATTTTGCATAAAATTTCATATTCTGTTCACTCCCTGTGTTCTTTATATATCATTTACTCCATAGAAATCAGTGTAATTGCCGTAACCGAAGTCACTTGCTCCTGAAATCTGACGGAGATATTTTTCTATGTAAGGCACAGCTGCAAAAATGCTTTCAAAGCAATTTAGCCGCCGTTAAGCATTGGAAATACCACCACACTGGGCAGTATGCCCGTAAAATAAGAATTACTTTTTTAACAACAGGCGAACAACAAGTTGTTCTTGCAATTTCTAAAACTTGGAAAGGCTATAAATATATATGAATAATAAATGCTTCTTCGACAGGCTCCCATCTATGATGGGAGCCTGCCATTGTTTTCTGACTGGGAATTCCCCACATCAGAAGGATCGGTGTTTAATTGGGAACAACCTCGGTAAATACCAGATTGTCCAGTAACCAGTTATTGGTTCCAACGCTCTTTGCAACGATTTGTGTGTTGATGTCCGCATTTGCCTGGAACAGCAGCTTCACATGAGCAATGCCGGTCTTTCCGTCATAGGTTACACGGGCACAGCCGTCGGTATTTGCTGTTACAAAGTTTTCAAAGTCTGCAAAATTCAGCGTCAGCGTCTTAACAACTGTTCCGTCACGGCTGTCACCGTTTTCTGTCATTACATACAGATTGAACACTTTGTTGCTATGTTCAGAGCCCAGCTTCAGGTCAAAATCTACAGTGTAATAGGTGCCCTTTGTCAAGCCGACACCGCCGTAGCTACCCCAGCTGTGAGAGCCGTAAACGAAAATGTGTTCCTCGGAGGTGATCCGTGCCCAGCCATCCTCCAATGCTGCTGTGCTTCCGAAGAAGGAGCTCTTGTGCCATGCCTGGGTCACACCCGCATTGGCATCCGTGGAGAAGTCGTTAGCGAATTTTGTGGTCACATCCATCACATCAATCACTACACCGTTATCATAGTTATTCTGAACAACGATCTCCGCACCACAAATATCACATACACTGTTTCTGTCTGCATCCTTATGCTCTGTGCAGTTGATTGCAACATTCTTAACCACCAGGTTATCCAGCAGCCAGTTGTTCGCGCCTGCACACTTGGCAATCAAAATTGTATTGGTATCCGCATCGGCCTGGAAGTACACACTGATATGTGCGGTATCTGTCGCTGCGTTGTAGGTGATATGTGCAAAATCATCTGTATTGGCAGTTACAAAGTTTGTAAAGTCCGCAAAATTCAGGGTCAGGGTCTTATAAGCTGTACCTGCATAAGGAGAGGAAGCATTCATAGTGGTCACATACAGATTAAAAATCTTATTGGCATTTGCATCGCCCAGCTTCAAGTCAAAGTCAACGGTGTACCGTTCACCATTGGCAAATCCAACACCGCCAAACTGACCCCAATCGTGGGTTCCGTATGCAAAGAGATTTTCCTCAGAAGTGATTCTCACTTGTCCGTCTTCCAATTCCGCAATGCTCTGGAAAAATGCTGTACGCTTCCAAGAGGCATTTACGCCCTTGTCCTTATTATCCTGGAAGTCATTTTCAAGATTTGTGGCAATATCCTCTACATTGTGTGTTACGCCGTTATCGTAATCCTGATCGAATACAACCTGCTGAATGAGCAGATTATCCAGCAACCAGTTGCCATTTGCGCTCTTTGCGATCATCTGGGTATTTGCGGCGGTTTCATCAGCCTGGAACAGCACTTTAATATGAGCAATGTCTGTTTCTGCATCATAGGAAACAGAGGCAAAGTTATCCGTATTGGCAGTTACAAAGTTATCAAAATCTGCAAAATTCAGAGTCAGAGTCTTGTAGGCAGTGCCGCCATAGGGATCGGAACCGTTCATTGTTGTGATGTACAGATTGAAGACCTTGTTTGCATCCACGTCACCCAGCATCAAATCAAATTCAGCTGTGTAGTATGCACCCTTGGTGTACATAATGCCACCAAATGCGCCCCAATCATGACCGCCGTAGATAAACAGACCGTTTTCAGAGGTGATCC